>JAPOIC010000021.1 GCA_029979145.1 Opitutaceae bacterium | reverse complement strand
GCGCCCACCCAGCATCCCCGGCAGATCCAAGGCCTCGGCCGTGTAGGCCGGCACTGGCGCCGGCTCAAGTTTGGCCGTGATGGATTTGCATCCCGCCGCCGCCAGACCGACGACGAGCAGGGACGAAAAAGTGGTGCACTTTGCAGGGCGGGTCATCGTGACGTGGATCATGATACCAACCCGCCGCGCCGCCGCGCATCGGTAGTATTACGGGCAGTTGGGCTACGTAATCACCGCAGTGACTACAACCGGCGCCAGACGTAGACGCAGAGCGAGAACAGGAGACCGATGCGCACCGCGCCTTCGAAGGTCAGCACCACCAGCAGCCACTTGAGTCCGCAGACCCGGCGCAGTCCGTAGGCGAGCACCGTGACGGCGATGAGGCCGAGGCCGTGCACGCGGCCGAACGATTGAAACAGCAGCAGGAGCATCCAACCCCAGTAGGCAAAGAGCGCGCCGGACCAAAGGAACGACACCCCTTCGCCGGGGCCGAGTTCGCGCGGGTCGCCGTTGCGCTCGATCTGGCGGATGCCCACGTAACGCTCGCAGATCACGAGCTGCCAGAGCTCGAAGAGCAGGAAGAGCGGAGCGAGGAAGAGCACCGGCGGCACGCGGCCAGCATCGCAGCCGGCGCGGGCCGCGCAAGGCTACTTGCCGCCATACCAGAACGCGCGACGCCAAGCGTGCCGGCGCAATTGCTGCAGCAAGGCGGCCGACAGGTCGGGCAGGTCGCTGACGCCGCAGTTGGCGTCGGCCTGCGCCGGATTGCGAATTCCCGGGATCACCGTCGACACCGCCGGGTGGGCGAGCACGAACTTCAACGCCGCTTGGGCGAGCGTATAGTCGGTGCCGGTCAGATCAGCGCGGATCGCCTCGACCCGGGCCACGGTGCGCGCCATCCGGTCGCCGGCGAAATAGCCCTGCCGAAAGTCGCCGTCCGGGAAGGTCGTGTCCGCAGTGAACTTTCCGGTGAGCGCGCCTTCGTCGAAGGCCACGCGCACGATGATGCCAACGCCGCATTCCTTGGCCGTGTCGAGCAGCTCGGCGGCGGGTTCCTGTTCGAAGAGATTGTAGATGACCTGCACGCTGTCGACCCAGCCGTCGCGCATGAGGTCGATGACACTGTTCTGGTCGTGCTCCGGCGTGGAGACGCCGATGAGCCCGATGAGGCCCTCCTGTTGCAACTGGCGCATGACTTTGAACGGCGTGGGGTTGCGGTTCCACGCGCGGGTCCACGTGTGCAGTTGGAGGAGATCGAGGCGCTCGGTGCCGAGGTTCGCGAGCCGCTCCGCGAGGTTGGCGCGGAGATAGGCTTCGCTGTAGCGCTCGTCGGCAACATCGTAGGGCGAGGGCGGCCAGTCGCCGGCGGCGGGCGGCGTTTTGGTGGCGACGAAGACCTCGTCGCTCTTGCCCGCGGCGCGGCGTTCGGCGAGCACGCGCGCGATGAGACGCTCGCTGCGGCCTTCGCCGTAGCCCGCGGCGGTGTCGATGAAGTTGCAGCCGAGATCGAGCGCGCGGTGCAGCGCGGCGAGGGAGTCGTCCTCGCGTTGCTCACCCCAGGCGCCGCCGATGGCCCAGGCGCCGAAGCCGATTTCCGAACAGGAGAAGCCGTGACGGCCGAAGTTGCGGTAGCGCATAAGTCGAAATCACCAACGATGCGGGTGCGGGCCAAAGTGGGCCTGGTAATACTCCGACACGTGCGTGCCGGGCGGCACGATCGCGTCGATGGCGGCGAGCTCCTCCGGGGTGAAGGTGACTTCCGCGGCCTTCAGGTTGTCGTCCAGTTGCGCGAGCGTGCGGGGTCCGATAATCGGGCTGGTGACGCCCGGCTGGCGGATGACCCATGCCAAGGCGAATTGCGAGAGCGGCAGGCCCTTGGCCGCGGCGAGCGGCAGGAGTTTTTCCACGGCGGCGAGCGAGCCGTCGTTCCAGCGCTGGGAGAGGAAGGGGCTGTCTTTTAGACCGGCGAAACGGGAGCCCTCCGGCGGCTCCTGGCCGGCGCGGTATTTGCCCGAGAGCATGCCGCTGGCGAGGGGGCTCCACGGCAGCGTGGCGATGCCGTAGGTGCGGCACATGGGGAGCAGTTCGCGCTCGATGCGGCGGTCGAGCAGGTTGTAGGGCGGTTGTTCCGAGGAGAACGGCGTGAGGTGGTGCTCCTTCGCGCACCAGAGCGACTCAAGGAATTGCCACGCGGCGAAGGTCGACGTGCCGGTGTAGCGGACCTTGCCGGCGCGCACGAGGTCGTCGAGGGCGCGCAGCGTTTCGTCGATCGGGATATCGGGTTGCGGGCGGTGGATTTGGTAGAGGTCGATGTAGTCGGTCTGCAGACGACGCAGGCTGGCCTCGCACTGCTGGATGATGTGCCGACGCGAATTGCCGCGGGCGTTCGGCTCGTCGGGATCCATGACGCCGTGCACCTTGGTGCAGAGGAAAACGTGTTCGCGCCGGCCGTTGCGCTTGAGGGCCTCGCCGGTGAACTCCTCGCTCTTGCCGCGGGAGTAGACGTTGGCGGTGTCGATGCAGTTAATGCCGGCGTCGATCGCGCGGTCAACGATGCGGCAGGTCTCGTCGAGATCGGTCTTCCCGCCAAACATCATGCATCCCAGAGTGATCGGGCTGACCTTTACGCCCGTGCGGCCGAAGTTCACGTAGTCCATTGACGGATGACTATCGCACGGTCGCACGGCTGACAACCCTGCGCCCCGCCGATTTGGCGTTCGGCCAAAAAAACGGCCGCGGGTGAACCGCGGCCGTGAAGGGGGTGATGTCGGTTGAGCTTAGTTCAAGCCGATCCAATGGCCGACCGTCGGCGCGAAGCGCACGATCAGGCCGGCGAACACGACCGAGACGATCGAGATCAGCTTGATCAGGATGTTGAGCGACGGACCCGAGGTGTCCTTGAACGGATCGCCCACGGTGTCGCCCACGACGGTCGCCTTGTGGTCGGGCGAGCCCTTTCCGTAGACGATGGTCTTGGGGCGGCCGGCGGCGATCTCTTCCTCGGCGCGGGCGAGGACGGCCTCGCGCACCTCGGCGGGCACGCCTTCGCGCGTGGCGAGGTGATGCTTCATGTCGTCCGCGGTGATGCGGCCGTAGGACTCGAGGAGTTTCTTGGCGTTGTCCCAGGCGCCGCCGGCGTTGGCCATGAAGACCGCCACGGCAAAACCGGAGACAAGGCCGCCGGCGAGCATGCCGAGCACGCCCGCGACGCCGAGGAGGAGGCCGAGGGCCACCGGGGCGACGATCGCGAGGATCGAGGGGATGACCATTTCGCGCTGGGCGCCGGCGGTGGAGATGGAAACGCAATTGGCGTAGTCCGGATAATCCACGCCCTCGTGGTTCACGCGCTTCGGCCAGGACTCGGGATCAGCGATCTTGTCCTCCGTCATGCCCGCGGCGCGGAAGGCCTCGCGCGTCTTGCCAAACTGACGGCGGCATTCGCGCATCATCTGGTAGGCGGCGCGACCGACGGCGTTCATCGTGAGCGCGCAGAAGAGGAAGGTCAGCAACACGCCGATGAAAAGGCCGGCGATGACCTTCGGGTTCGTCAGCGTCACGTCGTAGTAAGCCATGATCTCGTCGATCGTGGCCTGACGGGAGGAAACAATGTCGAAGCTCGCGCCGCGCTCCGCCCAGGTGGCGGTGTAGCGGTTGGCGGAGAAGGGATTGTCGCCGACGGCGGTGACCGGGAGCTGGGCGCCGATGGCGAGGTTCTTGAGGGCCTTGCGCGGCAGCTCATGCGAGGGCAGGAAGAGCGCGCCGTCGAAGTAGTCGCTGCCGTCATTCATCGCGCCGGGGAACGATACGGCGAACTTGCCGTAACCTTGGTGGACGGCGACGGGGCTGACGGCTTCGCCGGCGTGCGCCTTGCCGTAGTCGACGGCTTGCGTGGTGATCTGCGTCTGCACGATCTGCACGTAGGCGGCGAAGAGAGCGAGGGCGGTGAGGGCGGCCGAGCCGATGGCGAAGCCCTTGCCGGTCGCGGCGGTGGTGTTGCCGAGCGAGTCGAGCATGTCGGTGCGCTTGCGCACGCTGGGCTCCTGGCCGGACATCTCGGCGTTGCCGCCGGCGTTGTCGGCGATTGGGCCATAGGCGTCGGTCGCGAGCGTGATACCGAGGGTCGAGAGCATGCCGACGGCGGCGATACCGACACCGTAAAGACCCATGAGGAAGCTTTCCGCGCCGCCGGCGAAGAGGAACGCGCCCATGATGGCGACGGCGGTGGTGAGGAGCGAAGCCCAGGTGGACTTCATGCCCTCGGCCACGCCGCTGATGATCACGGTGGCGGGACCGGTGAGCGCCTGGTTGGCGATGGCCTGGGTCGGCGGCTTCTCGTAGGAGGTGTAGTATTCCGTCGCGTAGGCGATCACGAGACCAGCGCCGAGGCCGAAGACGATCGAACCGCCAAGGCGCACCCAGCTGGTGCCCGCGTCAGCCAGCGCGGCCGCGCCGGCGCCGTCACCGAACAGCATGTAGAGCAGGCCAAGGGCGCCCGCGGTGATCAGAATCGAGGCCACGTAGACGCCGGTGTGCAGGCTCTTCAGGAGCTCGGCGAAAGAGGCGTCCTCCTTGGTGCGCACGGCGAAGATGCCGATGACAGAGCAAAGGATGCCGAGGCCGGCCAGCGCGATGGGCGCGACGGCGAGCTTGGCGGCGAAACCCGCGGCATCGACCGTAAGACCGAGCACGGAAATCGCGGCGGCGGTGCCGAGCGCGAGCGTGGCGAGGATCGAGCCGTAATAGGACTCGTAGAGGTCGGCGCCCATGCCGGCGACGTCGCCGACGTTGTCACCGACGTTGTCCGCGATGGTCGCAGGATTGCGGGCGTCATCCTCGGGGATGCCGGCCTCGACCTTGCCGACGAGGTCCGCACCGACGTCGGCGGCCTTCGTGTAGATGCCGCCGCCCACGCGGGCGAAGAGGGCCTGGGTGGAGGCGCCCATGCCGAACGAGAGCATGATCGTGGTCATCTCGGCCAGGCGCTCCGCCGGGCCGCCGGTGAGGCCGAGGGTCTCGCCGTAGGAGTTGAGCACGAAGAACCAGAAGGAGATGTCGAGGAGGGCGAAGCCCACGACGTTGAGGCCCATGACTGCGCCGGAGCGGAAGGCGACGACGAGGCCGTCGTTGAGCGATTGCTTGGCGGCGTGGGCGGTGCGGGCGGAGGCGTTGGTCGCCATCTTCATGCCGAACCAGCCGGTCAGGCCGGACAGCAGGCCGGCGAGCGGCACGCCGACCATCGAGAGGACTGGCTGGAGGCCGAGCGCCGCGAGCAGGCCGAGGAAGGCCACCAGCGCCATGAACACCAGCGACACCACGCGGTATTGGCGCATGAGGTAGGCGATCGCGCCGTCGCGCACGGCTTGGGCGATGCGGACCATCTCTGCGTCGCCTTCAGACCGGCTCATGACGGAGGCGCTGAAGACGCGCGCCATCACCAAGGCGATGAGACCAGCCACCGGGGCCAGCCAAAATAAAGACGGAATTTCAGACATGGTGGCCACCGGCCACGCTGCGAATGCGTTCATAGGGGGTTGTGTAGGGTTGGGGGAAACTGACGTGCTTAGGGGCGCGAGCTTGGAAAAGCGCCGGGCGGTTGGCTAGTGGAATTTCGAGCCCTGAACATTCAGAAGGAAACGTTTACCATGCTATGAAGCGCAACTTGCACGCTAATATCGCGCGGCGTGCGGTCCGTGACATGACGGTGAACGCCCGCAACGGGAGTTGCATCTGCCGCGGATTCGTCCCCATGGTTCCCGCACCCCATGCATCACCTACGTTTCCGCCAGGTTCACCTCGATTTTCACACCAGCGGCCTGATCCCCGGGATCGGCGGGAAGTTCGACAAGCGGCGTTTTCAGGAGGCGCTCAAGGTCGGGCACGTGAACTCAATCACGCTGTTCTCCAAGTGCCACCATGGCTACAGCTACCACCCGACGAAGATCGGGCAGATGCACCCGCACCTAAAGACGGATTTGCTGGCGCGCCAGATTGAGGCCTGCCGCGAGATCAACGTGCGGTGCCCCATTTACCTCAGCGCCGGACTCGACGAGCTCGCCGCGTTTGCCAACCCGACCTGGGTGGTGAAGAAGAAGGACGGCACGCTCTACAAGCCGCTGGAAGTCGAGTGGTTCGTGCGCATCCTGCGCTTTAACTCGCCTTATCTCGCCTACCTCTGCGCGCAGATCGAGGAGGTGTGCCAGCGCTGGCCGGATAACGACGGCATCTTCCTCGACATCATCGGCACGCACCGGGACTACAGCGACGACGCGCTGAAGGAGATGAAGCAGCTGGGTTACAACCCGGAGAAGGACGACGACGTTCAAAGCTACGCGTCCGACGTGCTCCTGCGCTACCTCAAGGCCACCACCGCGGCGGCGCAGTCCGTGCGCAAGGACAACCCGGTCTTTCACAATTCCGGCCACATCTCGCTCGGCGCCCGGAAGTCGCTCGCGTTCAACACGCACCTCGAGCTCGAGTCGCTGCCCACCGGTGGCTGGGGCTACGACCATTTCCCGATGTCGGCCCGCTACGTCATCACGCAGAAGTGGGACTTCCTTGGCATGACCGGCAAGTTCCACAACACGTGGGGCGAGTTCGGCGGCTTCAAGCGTCCGGCCGCGCTGCGCTACGAGTGCGGCGCCATGCTCGCCTATGGCGCGAAGTGCAGCATCGGCGACCAGCTGCACCCGGACGGCGAAATGAACCTCGACACCTACAAGCTCATCGGCGCTGCCTATGCCGAGGTGGAGCAAAAGGAGCCGTGGTGCGACCACGTGAAACCTGTCGCCAAGATCGCGATCGTGAGCTCCGTCCAGAATCAAGGCTCCTGGCGTGGTGGCCACGGCCAGACTTTCCTGGCCGATGAGGGTGCGGGCCGGATGCTGCTGGAGCTGCACCAACCTTTCGTGGTCCTCGATGAGCAGTCGGCGTGGACCGGCTTTGACCTCGTCATTCTGCCCGAGGGTTTCGTGATGACGCCGGCCAAGGCCGTGCAGGCGAAGAAATTCCTCGCCGCCGGGGGCAAGATCATCGGCGCGGGCACGGCGTTGCTGAATCCGGCGCAGGATGCCTTTGCGATCGATCCCGGCGCCAAGCTGCTCGGCCGCACGACCAACAACCCGGACTACCTGATGGCCACGCCGCTCACGCCGGACGTGCCGGTGAAGTCGGCCGTCGTCATCCACGGCTGCGCCTACGAAATCAAGCCGACCACGGCCAAGGTTCTCGTCGGCCGGCGCGAATCCTATTTCAACCGCACCTGGGAGCACTACTGCTCGCACCAGCATGCACCCGATGCGCCGAGACAGGTTTCACCCGCCGCGGTCGTGGGCTCGAAGATCGCCTACTTTGCGCACGACATCTTCAGCGCCTACCGGAGCTACGGACAACCGCTCTACCGCGACTTTTTCGCCGCGGCGCTCAACCGCCTGCTTGGGGCGAAACTGCCGGTCGAGACCAACCTGCCGACCGGCGCGCGCATCAACGTCATGGAACAGCGCGCGGAGCGTCGCTACGTTACGCACCTGCTCTACGCGCCGACCAGCACGCGGGGGAAGTTCAACGGCCAGCCGGTCGAGCTCATCGAGGACCTCGTGCCGCTGCGCGACGTGACCGTGACCCTGCGGCTGCCGCGCAAGGTGAAGTCGGTTCGCCTCGTCCCGTCGGGCGGCGACCTCGCCTTCAAGGCGGCGGCCGGCGCGGTGTCGTTCACCGTGCCCGAGTTCACGGCCCATCAAATGGTCGAGCTCGGCTACTGAGCGATTCGCCCTGGTCACCTTGTCGAAATGAGCGCCGCGCCCGAGTTTGACGAGACCCCCCGACCGGCTTTGCAGCTGCCGGATCTGGCGGGCCGTGTCGCCTTGGTCACCGGCGCCAGCTCGGGCATCGGCCGCGCCGTGGCGGAGGCATTGATCGAGAGCGGTGTGGTCGTGCACGGCGTGGCCCACGAACCGGCAGCCTTGGCTCACGCCCAATTCCATGGCCACGTTTGCGACCTGCGCGACGCCGCCGCGATCAAGGCCGTGGTCGCCGCGATTGGCACCGAGGCCGGGCGGCTGGACTACGTCGTGAATGTCGCGGGCGTCGACACCAAGGCTTCACTCGAAACGGGTGGGGCGGAGCAGTGGGATGCCATCGTCGACCTGAATCTCCGCGGCTACTACCTGGTGCTGCACGAGGCGTTGCCATGGTTGCGCCAAGGGCAGGGCCGCAGCGTGGTCAACGTGGGCTCGATCAACTACCGGCTGGGTGTGCCCCGGCGCGCGATCTACGCCGCGAGCAAGGCGGGTATCCTCGGGTTGACCACGGGGCTGGCGCGCGAGTTGGGCCGCGAGCGCATCCGCATCAACACCGTCTCGCCCGGCTGGGTATTCACGGAAGGACAGGTGAAGGAGTATTTCGCCGGCGAGGCCGCGGCGAAGAACCTTGCCTACCTCGCGGGCGTGCAGTCGCTGCCGATCAAAATCGATGCGCGCGACATCGCGAATCACGTCCTCTTTTATCTGAGCGATGTCAGCCGGGCCTCGACGGGTCACAATTGCGTGGTCGATGGCGGCTGGCTGCTGGAATGACTTTATGGAAAACGCCGCCCCCACCCCCAAGGTCCTCGTCAACCGGTCCTGCGCCCTTTCGGAAAATCCGCTTTGGGACGAAGTCGCCGGCACGCTCTACTGGACCGACATTACCGGCGGCGCCGTGTGGTCACACCACGTGGCGTCAGCCGCGACGAAGCAGGTCTACGCCGGGCCGAATGTCGGCGGGTTCACGCAGGAAGCCGACGGTGCGCTGCTGCTCTTTCGCACCTGTGACATTGTGCGGCTGGATCCCGCGACCGGTGCGCTTCGCGAAGTCGCGAAGTTCTCCGAGCCGGGCAATTCGCGGTTCAACGACGTGATCGCCGATCCGCGCGGCCGCGTGTTCGCCGGCACCGTCGGCATGACCGAGGCCACGCCGACCGGCGGAGTTTACCGCTACGATCCGGATGGTTCGAAGCGCCGCGTAATCTATGGCTCCGGCTGCTCCAACGGCATGGCGTTCACCGCGGACCGAAAGAGCTTTTTCTGGACCTGCTCCACCCGCAGCCAGATCTATCGTTACGACTACGACGAAGCCACGGGCGACCTCAGCAACGAGCGCCTGTGGTATCAGGCCACGAAGGAGGAAGGCATCACCGACGGCATGACGATCGACACGGAGGACAACCTCTGGAGTGCGCGCTGGGACGGCTTCCGCGTGGTGCAGCACGCCGCGGCGGATGGCAAAGTGATGCGCGAGGTGAAGTTTCCTGTCGCCAAGGTTAGCTCCGTGACTTTCGGCGGACCGGATTTCGGCACGATGTTCCTCTCGACCGCGGGCGGCAACGGCAAGGACTCGCTCGACGGCGCGATTTTCACCCTCAAGGTGCCCGGCGTGCGCGGCCGCGCAACGTTCCGCTCGCAACTCGCCTGAAACCGCCATGGCCGCCGCGAAACGTAGGCGCAAAACCGAGGGCGAAGTGACCTTCGCCGTGATCAATGACCTGCACGCGCAGTTCGTGCCCAAGCCCTCGCCGCATGGGTATCCCGGCGGCAGTGAGCGCGCGGACTGGATGCTGCGGCAGTTTCAACCCCGCGGCCGGCACGTGGACGTGGACTTCGTCGTGGGTGCCGGCGACCTGATCAACGGCGAGGACCTGAAGTCGATCCGCGCCGAGATGAAGGCCTTCCGCAAGGCGGTGAAGCGCCTGCCGATGCCATATTATCCCTGCTGCGGAAACCACGAGTTTCTCCAGCGCGAGGGCAGCGCCGAGTATGAGCGCCCTTACGCGAAGGCCTTCGGGAAGGACCGTTTCGACTACTCCTTTGCCGCCGGCCCGGTGCGGATCATCGTGCTGAACAATGGCGGCACGTTTCACGTGACGGCCAAGCGGCGCGAGCAGCGCGCCAAGCGTTTTGAGAAAATGCTGCGCGCGCATCCCGGCGTGCCGAAGATCGTCGTCTGCCACGTGCCGTTGGTCTCGATGCGCGACCGCGATGTGCTGTACGGCAGCTTCGGCTTCATCAGTTACCGCTGCCTCGAAGGCGAATTGCTCGACCTGCTCGACACGGCCGGCGCCGACGTGCGCCTGGTCGTCTCCGGTCACCTGCACCTCACCGGCATGCTGCGCCGCCGCGGCGTGTGCCACCTCGTGACGGCGGGCACAGCCTCATTCCCGCACGACTACGCCCTGTTGCGCGTGAACGACCAACGCATCCAAGTCGACGTGACGGGCCTGCCGAAGTCCCTGCACGAACCCAAGTCCAACATCCACGGCCCCCCGCGCTACGCCGAAGGCTACACCGACGCTGAGCATCCGCACGCGCTCGCCTATCTGCGCGGCAATGCCGCCGAGCGGAAGTTTGTGGTGAATCTCTGAACGGTTTTGGGGTAGGGCGCGCTCTCCGAGCGCGCTGGGATTGTCGGTCCAGTCCTATCTCGATTCAGGGGAGGGCGTGACCGCCGGGCGTGCCGGGATTGTTCATTCGAACGTTCTATTGCCCGCCTTCGCCGAGGCTTCGGCGGGCACGTTTCTTTCCAATTTGGAAAGAAACGTGGTGCCCGGGGTGGGACTCGAACCCACACGACCTTACGGTCAGGGGATTTTAAGTCCCCAGTGTCTACCATTCCACCACCCAGGCGTGGCAGCCGCGACTGTCACGAACTGCTTCTGGTCCGTCAATCACGCCGACTCACCGGCATGGGCCTGCCCATTTTCGGATTGCTAATCCTCCTCGTGGCGGTGGCCTAATCAGGGTCGCGGCATGAAGCGCTTTTTACCCATCTTTGTCTTGGCAGTGCTGGCGATGTTGACGCCGCCGTCGGCAGGTTGGGCGGTGGAAGGCGACGCGGCATCGGATGCCGAGCTGATCGGGCCCATTGAGGTGCCGGCGGCGGATGTGGATGCCATGCTCGGTTTGCTGGAGCGTTGGACGGGCCGGTCGGTATTGCGGCCGCAAAACATTCCGGCGCTTTCCCTGACCTTGCAGCTCAAGCAGCGGGTCACCAAGGCCGAGGCGGTCCAGGCGGTCGAAACCCTGCTCAATCTCAATGGCATCGCGGTCACACCCCTCGGCGACCGGTTTCTCAAGGCCACGGCGCTTAACGCCGCGAAGTCCGAGGCGCCCGAGCTCATCGAGGGTTCAACCCTGAACCTGCCGCCCAGCGGCCGGATCGCCAGCAAGCTGTTCCAGCTCGGCTTCTTGCGGGTGAACGAGTTCATGCCGCAGATCGCCGGCCTTTTGAATCCCGCCGCGGGCAGCCCGCCGGTGGTGTTCGACAAGGCCAATGCCGCACTCATCACCGATTCCGTCAGCAATTTACAGCGGATCGAAACCTTGGTGAATCGGCTCGACCGCCCGGTGCTCGAAGGGTTGGAGCCCAAGTTTTACACGCTAACCTCCGCCAGGGCCAGCGAGGTGGTCGACAAGATGCGCGGAATGCTTACGGGGCCGTTGCAGGCCCAGCTGGGCACGGCCACCAGCCTGAGCGCCGACGACCGCACCAATCAGATCGTGCTCATTGCGGATCCTCGGCAGCACAAGTTTTTCGATGAGCTCGTGGCGCGGCTCGATGTGCGCGCCGACCCCAACACGCGCAACGAGGTCATCTACCTGAAGCACGCCGCGGCCACCGATGTGGCCACGATCCTCAGCGACTTGGTAAACGGCCAAAACAGCGCCGTCGATGCCGGCCGTCGCAGCTAGGTGCGCGCCGCGACACCGTCGCCCAATGCCACCCCGGCGGCGACGCCCGCCGCGACCGCGCCGGTGGTGGCCGCGCTCCGGCCGCAGTTGGAATTTGATCCCTCCAGCCAGTTCAGCGCCGTCCTCACGATTCTGCCCGAAGTGCGCAGCAACTCGCTGGTCGTCTCCGGCACGGTCGACGACCTGCGCCTGATCCATGACTTGGTGGCCAAGATCGACATCCTGCTCGCGCAGGTGCGCATCGAGGTTGTCATCGCCGAGGTGACGCTCGGCGACAACGCGACGTCAGGCATCAGCGAACTCGGTCTGGAAATCATCGGCGCCAAGCTCGTCGGCTTCAGCGGCACGGCCGCCGGCATCGCCGTGCCCTCGGCCACGATCACGCCGGGCGTGGTGGGCAGCGGCCCGTATGATCTCGCCGCGACGATCAACCTCGGCACCACCCCGCGGAAATCGAACACGAACATTCTCTCGGTGCCCAACATCGTCACGACACACAACAAGGAGGCGCTGATCTTCGTCGGCCAGGAGCAGCCCAGCATCAGCAGCTACCTCAACGATTCGACGACCAACACGACGACCGGTGGCTACCGCTCCACCATTGGTAAAAAGGAGATCGGCATCACGCTCAAGGTGATGCCGCTCATCGGCAGCGACGGCTCCGTGCAGCTGGAAATCGACCAGGAGGTCAGTGACGTGATCGGCACCACCACCATCGACAACAACGCGCAGCCGATTGTCGGCAAACGCAAGATGGAGTCTTTCGTCAGCGTGCGCAGCGGCGAGATTGTCGTGCTCGGCGGCCTGCAGACGAGCAAGGAGAACCGCAGCACCAGCCGCCTCGGCCCGATTCCGATCATCGGCGATTTGCTCGGTCGTCGCACCAAGGAAAAGAGCCGCACCGACTTGGTCTTCTTCCTGCGGCCCACGATCCTCACCAACACCGCGGCCGACAATGCCCCGGCATTGAAACAGGTGGAGGAATTTCCCAAGGCGCAGCGCGGGAAGCTGAAGGGCATTCTAGAACCCGCCGGGAGTATTCTCGATGCCGGGGGCAACTGATTTTCTGTCGACCGGATCCGCCGCCGGACTCACTGCCGCCGCGCGCACGGCCATCGCCACGGCTCCGCGTGACGAACGCCTAGAGGCCTATGCGAAGGCGACGGGCCAATCCGGTCGCGAGGCGTTGGCCGAAATTGCCGCCGCCGCCGGACTCCCGGTCGCGACCGACCTGCGCATCGACGAGGCGGCGCGACCGATCATTCCTGCGCGCCTCGCCTCCGATTTTCAAGTCGTGCCACTCGCTGTGTCCGACGCCTCCGTGCAGGAGCTCGCGCTCGCCGTGTCCTGGCCGCCGGACGACACCCTCGCGGACTGGGTGCGCACCTTCACTCCGCGCGAGCCTCGCTGGCACCTCGCTCCGGCCGACAAGGTGGCCCAGCTCATCCGCGATCACTACGGAGTTGGCGCCGGCAGTCTCGATCTGGCTGAGGCCGCCGAGGTCGCGCTGACCGACAGCGGCGACAACGACGCCGACGAAGACGCCGCGGTCGTGCGGTTTGTGAGCGACGTGATCACGCAGGCGATCGAGGACGGGGCCACGGATATCCACTTCGAGCCACAGGAAGGGCAGCTGCGCATCCGTTACCGCGTCGACGGCCTGCTCGTGCCCGTGCCGTTGCCGGAAAACCTGCTGCGGTTTCAGGACGCGATCATCTCGCGCCTGAAGATCATGGCGCACCTGAACATCTCGGAAAAGCGTCTGCCGCAGGACGGCCGCATCGCGTTTCGCGTCGGCGGCGCCTCGCTCGACATCCGCGTCTCCACGATCCCCACCATCTACGCCGAGAGCGTGAGCCTGCGCCTACTTAACCTGCGCAAGGAAGCCTACACGATGGACCGCATCGGCCTCGCCGCCGAGGAGCAGGAGCGGATCACGCGCGTGTTGGATTCACCGCACGGCATCGTGCTCGTGACCGGCCCCACGGGTTCCGGCAAGTCGACCTCGCTCAACGCCTTTCTGCGGCAGATCAATTCCACCGACCTGCGCATCGTGACCGTCGAGGACCCGATCGAATACGAGGTGCCCGGCGCCAACCAGATCCAGGTGCGCCCGGAGATCGGCCTGAGCTTCGCCAGCGCGCTGCGCCACATCCTGCGCCAGGATCCCGACGTGATCATGGTCGGCGAGGTGCGCGACCGGGAGACCGCCGACATTGCCATCCGCGCATCGCTGACCGGCCACTTGGTTTTCACCACTCTGCATACCAACGACGCGCCCGGCGCCATCACCCGCCTGATCGACATGGGCGTGGAGCCGTTCCTGATCGCTTCGGCGATTGAGCTGGTGATCGCGCAACGCCTCGTCCGCCGGCTCTGTCCGCAATGCGCCAAGCCCGCGCCCGTCGATGCGCGCAAACTGCAGGACTCGCTCGCTCTGCTCGGTCTCGAGCCAAGCAAAGGCGAAGGCGTGACCGAGCTCGCAGCGCCCGTGGGCTGTGATCATTGCCGGGGCACCGGCTACCGCGGCCGCATCGGCTTGTTCGAAATCCTGCGGCCCAACGAGGAGTTGCACGACCTGATCGTCCGGCGGGAGTCCACCAAAGCCCTGTCGCGCAGTGCGCGGGCGCACGGCATGTGCACGCTGGCGCAGTCGGGCTGGGCCAAGGTGCGCGCCGGCGAGACCACCCTCGACGAGGTGGTGCGCACCATCAGCGTCAACGACCGCTGACCATGCCGGACTTCGCCTTCACTGCTCGCGACGCGCAGGGGCAGACTGTGCGCGACACCGTGGCAGCGCCCTCGCGACGCGAGGCGCTGCGCCTGCTGGCCGCCCGCGGACTGCAGCCGCTCGATCTCGCGGAGCCCGGCTCCTCGAGCGCGGTGGCCGCTGCCACGGTCGGCCGCGCAGTGCCGACCGCGGCCCCCCAGGCCCGCGATCCGTTGCCGTTTTTGCAGGCGTTGGCGGAGTTGACCGCGAGCGGCCTGTCTTCGGGTGAAGCGGTGCGGTTGCTCGCCCAACGCATCAAGGAGCCGCGGCTACGCACCTTGTGCGGGGTGATTTGGGACGGCCTGAAGGAAGGTCTCACGCTTTCCCAGGCGATGGAGACCGTGCCGGCGGTTTTTGATTCGCAGACCATCAGTCTCGTCCGCGCCGGCGAGGCCACCGGCGGGCTGACGGAAGTGCTCGAGCGGTTGATCAAACACCTGTCCGAACGACGCGACCTGCGCGACAAGCTGATGGCGGCACTGGCCTATCCGATCTTGGTGAGCGTGGTGGCGGTGGGTGTGGTGATCTTTTTTGTGTTCTTTCTGATGCCGCGATTGCAAGGGCTGCTCGCCTCGCTCGGCGGGCGCCTGCCGTTGTCGACGCAGATCCTCGTCACCGGCTCGGAGTGGCTGGTGCGCTATGGCGTGATCGTGGTGCCCGGACTGGC
>JAPOIC010000032.1 GCA_029979145.1 Opitutaceae bacterium | reverse complement strand
CAATTCCAGGACAGCGGTACGAGACATGGGACAGGTGTCAGCGGGTTTCGAACCACTTCGCCTCCGCCTTCGCAGTGCGGCCGGCCTCGATTTCGTCAAATACCCCCGGCGCGGTCGTCGCCACGCGGAAGAGATCCATGTTCGACGGCTTGAAGAATTTTTCGGCCAGCATCCGATCAAACATCCGCAGCAAGTCATCGTAAAAGCCGTCCTGATTCAGGAACACACAGGGTTTCTTCACGACATCGAGCTGCCGCAGAGTGAGGATCTCCATGATCTCCTCAAGCGTGCCCCAGCCGCCGGGCAAAGTCACAAAGGCGTCAGCGCGCGCCTCCATCAGGAGCTTGCGTTCGCGCATGGTCACGACGGTCACAAGTTCGTCGGCCTCGTCGAAGGCCAGCTCGCGCGCCTTCATAAACTCGGGGATCACGCCGACCACCCGGCCGCCGGCCAGTTTCGTGCCGCGCGCCACCGCGCCCATCAGGCCGGTCTTGCCGCCGCCGTAGACGAGGCCCCAGCCGCGGGCGACCAGTTCGCGTCCGAGCTCCTCGGCGGCCGCGGCGTATTTCGGGTCGATCCGGTCGCTGGAGGAGCAATAGACGCAGAGCAGTTTCGTCATAAACGCAGTCCTCACGAAAGGCGACGAATCGCCGCGAATAAAGGAGAAACGGCTGGAGCCGCCCGGCAGAATTCGCGTTCATTCGGGTCACTTCGTGCTCGAACCCGTTCCCAGTTACACCGGGCGCCTCGCGCCCTCGCCCACCGGGCGCCTGCATCTCGGGCACGCCCGCACGTTTTGGATTGCCGCCGAGCGTGCCCGGCAGTCCGGCGGCCGGCTCCTGCTGCGGATGGACAACCTCGATCGCGACCGTTGCCGGGACGAGTATGCGCAAGCGGCTTTGTCCGACCTAGCCTGGCTCGGCCTGCATTGGGAGGCACCCGTCATCGTGCAAAGCACGCGCATCGCGCGTTACCGGCAGGCGTTGGCGCAATTGCACGCCGCCGGGTTCATCTTTCCCTGCGAGCGATCGCGACGCGACGTGCGCGAGGCCGCGGGCGCGCCGCACGAGGACGACGAGGAGCCAATTTACCCGCGCGAATTCCGGCCGCCGGCCGCCGCCAAGGGGCCTCCCCTCGGCGACGTAATCCACACCAACTGGCGCTTTCGCGTCCCGGACGGAGAAACCCTTGCTTTCAACGACGCGCTGGTCGGGCCGCAATCCGCCGAGGCGGGCTGCGATTTCGGCGACTTTCTCGTCTGGCGCAAAGACGACCTGCCCAGCTACCAGCTGGCCAGCGTGGTAGACGACATCGACTTTGGCATCACCGAAGTCGTCCGCGGCGCCGACCTCATCCGTTCCACCTTCCGGCAGTTGCTCCTTTTCCACGCCCTCGGTGCGCCCGCGCCGACGTTTGCCCACTGTGCCCTCATGCGCGACGAATCCGGCCGGCGGCTGGCCAAGCGGCACGACGCGCTAAGCCTGCAAACCTTGCGGGATCAGGGCGTGACACCTGTGGATATCACCGCCAAGTTCTCGGCCCAGTCATGAACGCGCGCATCGGCGTCCTCAATATCTCCGACCGGGCCAGTGCCGGCGTCTACGAGGACACACCCGGACAGACCTGCGTGGCCCTGCTCAAAGAGTGGCTGACCACGCCGTTTGAAACTGAATACCGCGTCGTGCCCGACGACCAAGCCGTGATCGCCGCCGAACTGCGGCGTATGGCCGATGAAGTGGGATGTTGCCTCGTGGTCACCACCGGCGGCACCGGCCCGGCGCCGCGCGACGTCACCCCGGAGGCCACCGCCAAGGTGTGTGAAAAAATGCTGCCCGGATTCGGTGAGCAGATGCGAAGCGTTTCGCTGCGCTACGTGCCGACCGCCATTCTCTCGCGGCAAACCGCCGGCGTGCGCGGCCGCACCCTGATCGTGAACCTTCCGGGCCGGCCGAAGGCCATCCGCGAAAACCTCGAGGCCGTCTTCCCCGCCATCCCCTACTGCATCGACCTGATCGGCGGACCGCGCCTCGAGTCCGATGCGGTGCGCATGCCGGTCTTTCGCCCCAAGTCGGGGTGAATCGCAAACTCGCCCCGCGCTTTGCGAATTCTGCGTCCCCGTTTTCTCCCCCCCATGGTCTCCCTGTTCCAACCCGATCTCACCCAACATCCCCCGCGCAGCGTGCGCGTTCGCCTCGGCGGCTACGTGCACTTGCCCCGCCTGCTCGACAAGGCCCGCGCCGTCATCGCCGGCAAGGGCGGCGACTACCATTACAACTGCCCGCTCGACCAGCGGTTCTTCACGTTCACCGGCATCGATCCCGACGCCATGCTTGAGGCCATAAAGAGCGGCAAGTCCGACTCCGAAATGCTCGACTGGGTCAACGAGCGCGCCGGCAAACAACTTTACGAGATCAAGGCCTGGTCGGAGTGGCTTGAACAGTTCGGCCCCGGCGGAGCCGAGGGTCACGAGTGGATTGCCAGCGTGGTCAAGGCCGGCGCGCCCGAGCGCAAAGACATCCGTTCCTTCGCCGACCTGCTCGATCTCGACGACTACGTCAGCTACGGCGGCAAGGGCTGAGCCGCCCGCTCAGAGTTCGGTGTATTTCACCGAGCGTCCGCGTGCCTTCGCCACGGGATATTTCCGGGCGTTGGCCTGCATCTTTCGGTTGATGGCCGCAGCGACGTCGATCCCGGTCATGTTGGCAAATGCGAGCGCGTAGATGACGACGTCCGCCAACTCGTCCTCGATGCCCCGGCGGCTTTTCTTGGCCCGCGCCAAGGCCTTCGAGTCCTCCGAAGTCGCCCACAGAAAATGCTCCATCAACTCCCCTGCCTCGGCGGCGAGAGCCATGCTGAGGTTTTTGGGCGCGTGAAATTGCTCCCAATCGCGTTCACGCGCAAAGGCCAGCACGCGCGTCTTTAATTCCGCCAGGGTCGTGTTCGCATCCGTCGGGGCTCGCTTCATTCCTTGAAGCTGGCCCGCCGCATCGGCGCCGACAATCACTTCCTGTCGATCAACCGCCACCACCCGGCCAGCACGCTGCCGATCACGGAGTGAAACACGCTGGAGATCGCGCACGGCACCGCCGTGAGCGGATCCGCAAAGTGCCCCCTGGCCAGAACCACGCCGAGGCCCGAATTCTGCATGCCCACTTCGATCGAAACGGTCCGCGCTATGATCCGGTCATAGCGAAACAACCGCGCCGAAAGATAGCCCAAGGCGAACCCGCCGATGTGCAGGAGCCCCACGGCCAGCAACAGCGAACCGGCGCAGGCGCGCACGGACGCGGAGCTTTGCCCGATGATGCTCGCGCAGATCAGCATGATCGTGATCACCGACAGCAACGGCGCTGCCGGCAGCGCCCATTTCACCGCGCGCGGCGCGAGGCGATTGAGCGCCACGCCCAGCACCACCGGGGCCACCACGACCTTGAAGGTGCTCAAAAACAGGCCCCACGCGTCGACGTGCACCATCGTGCCCGCATAGTAACGCGTCAACAGCGGCGTCATGAACACCGCACCAAAGGTCGAACACATCGTCATCACCACCGACAGGGCGACATTCGCCCGCGCAAGGTAAGCCACGACGTTCGACGCCGTGCCGCCGGGGCAGCACGACACGAGAATCAGCCCGACCGCCAGCGGCGTATCGAGCTGCAACGCGCGCCCCACCGCCCAGCCGAGAAAAGGCATGATCAGGAACTGGGCCCCAAATCCCAGCGCCACCGGCCGCGGCATGACGAGGACGCGTTTGAAGTCCTCGACCGTCAGGGTCACGCCCATCCCGAGCATAATGACGGCAAGGCCCCACACGATCCACGGACCGCTGAACCAAGTGAAGACCTCCGGTTGAAACAAAGCCCAGACGCCACCAAGGACGACCCAGACGGGAAAAGCGTTGGTCAGGAGAGCGAGAATACGAGCCATGCGGGGGTAACCGGGGTGAAGCGTCCTCACCCTGCACGCCGCCACCGCCGGGCACGAGGGAAAAGGCTGACATATGCCTGCCGGGGCCGATGACGAAAAATTCCCTTGGCCTCTGGCAAGGGATGTGCTGACTACCCCCGTTCCAATGATCGAGAACCTCCAATCTTACCGCAGCCAGGCCGGCGCTTCGTTTACGAAGGCCGTCGCCACGCATTGCCGCGGTCAGATGTGTCCGGTCGCCCAAATTTGGAGCAAATCCCAGACCGGCCCGGGCTCTCAGGCCTAAACCACCGTTTAACGGTTAACGTTTAGAAAATCCCTGAAGCCCGGCGGCCCCAAAGCCCCGAGGGCTCTAACCTCATTTTCATTTCTTCCCATGCACACCATCATCCACTCCAGCACTGCCAAGCGTAGCCGCCGGTCCGCGCGTCATTCCCACCAGTCGGAATTTCGCCAGCCGAACTACGACCTGCGGGAGCAACCCGACGCGGTGAAGCTGACGCTTTACACACCGGGGGTGAGTCCCGCCAGCATCGAGATCGAGGTCTCCGGCCCGGACCTCATTGTCACGGCGCGGAAGCCCCAGGTCGTGCGCGTCAACTGGTCGGCCCTCAACCTCGAGAGCGCCCAGCGCGACTACCGGTTGCGGTTGCGCTTGGGCTTCGGCCTGGACTACGCCGGCCTGCATGCCGAATTCCACGCCGGCGTACTCACCCTTATTCTCCCCAAGCGCCAACCGGCCGCACCGTCGGCTTCCGCCTTGGGCATCCGCCACGTGGCCTGAATCGTTTCAGGTAACGTGACAATTATGCCACGTGGCGCGGGAACATTTGCCCGCGCCATCTCTCCCATTTCCGTGCTCCTTGACCAAGCACGCCACCCCAAAAACCAAACACCATGCCCGCCTTCAGAAAACCCAAGCCCCCCGCCGCCCCGCCTCCAATCCCCGTCAAGACTGCCTGGACGCAGGATTTGATCTGGGGCCGACCGGTTTTTCGGGCGCCGAACCTGCCCGCCCCGCGCGCGATTTTTGACCCGTTGCCCTTCACGGCTACCCGGGTCACGCATCGGCCGATCTAATCGACCGCCCAAGCCTGAGCGTCACCGCTCCGGCACCAGCCAGGTCAACCGGCCGACCGCGCCCGCCCTTTGGGCCAGCAACTGACCGAGTGCCTGCACCGCGGGCTCCAGCTCGGCAGCCACCTGCCAGGGCGGATTCACAACCACCACGCCACAACCGCGCATCTTGATCGGGGCGTCGTCATCCGCGACCTCGATCTCCGCAGCCAGCGTGGCCGGCAATGACGCCCCGGCCAACGCCTCGAAAAACGCGTCCACCCGCGCCCGTCGGGTCAGCGGATACCAGATCGCCATCACAGCGTCCGGCAACCGACGCAGTCCTTTGCGCAACGCATCAGCAATATCAGCGAACTCCGACTCGCCCTCAAACGGCGGATCAATCAACACCAAGGCCCGGCGCTCGGGCGGGGGTAGCTGGGCGCGCACCGCCGTGTAGCCATTACTCTCCGACACCGTGCAACGCGGCGTCCGGGCCATGGCCATGCGCAAGGCCGCGCACTCGTCCGGCTGGCGCTCGCAGAGCACCATGCGGTCCTGCTCGCGCAAGACCGCGCCAACCAAAGCAGGGGAACCGGGATAAAACCGCGGCGCCGCGGTCAGATTGCCCTGGCGCCGGTCATACGCGCGAACGGCCTCCACATATTCAGCCAACGCCACCGGGAGGTCCGGCGCCGTCCAAAGCCGGCCAATCCCATCGGGCCATTCCGGCTGGCGCTCCAAGCTGTCGCCTCGCGCCGCACCCGTGAGATCGTAACCACCCCGCCCCGCATGGGTATCGAGGTAGAGAAAGCCCTTGGGCTTGCGTTGCATCGCGGCAACCAATCGCAGCGTCACCGCATGCTTGAGCACGTCGGCGAAATTGCCCGCGTGAAAATGATGCCGGTAATTCATCGCCCGGGCCTCACACCGGCACCTTGACGACGACCTTGCGCACCAGCTCGGGCGTCGCGCCGGAGCGCACGCCCGGCATGTGTGCATCGGCCGGCGCGAACACCGCCGCCTCGCCCGCGGCGATCCGCAGCACACTGGTCACCGTGTAGTCGTGATAACACGCCAGGTCGCGCTTCGGATCATATGCCTCCTTCACCTTCAGGCGTGAGCGATCCGCCACTTCCATGAACTCCTCCCCGGTCACCACGACCTGGATGTCGAGGTAGCGCTGGTGCGATTCAAACAAACCGTGACGATCCCGGCTCAGGTAGGCCTGCTCCAGCGCAAAAACGCCGTCGGCGAGGTCCACGCGAAGATTGTCGCCGGCTGCCATCGTCACCACGCGCCGGTTTGCCTCGGAGCCCGGGCGAAAGACTTCGTCCAGATACGCCGTGGCCACGGCGAAGCCCGCCCAGCCTTGGGTTTGTTCACGCACAACATCGAGGGGGCCAAAGATCGCCATGCGCACGAATGCAGCCGGGCCCTACATCGGTGGCAAGTTCCGAAAGGTCAGCTTGCGCGGCGTCGGACATTGGCTTGGATGCCGGCCCATGAATGCCCTCTTTCGCGCCACGCTCCTTTGCCTCGCCTGCCTCGCCCCCATCGGCGCCGGCGCCAAATCGTTTGAAGGCATCGTGCATTTGAAAATCACCACGGGGCGTGAAGGCGCGCACGAGCTGAGCTACTGCATCAAGGACACCCGGTTGCGCACCCAGATCAACACCGGCCGTAATATCGTCGCCACCGCGATCATGGACCTCACCAAGGACGAGGTCATCATGCTCATGCCGGGCCAGCCGATGTATATGTCCGTGTCGCTCAAGGGCAGCGTAGCCAAGGCCACCGGGAGCAACCCCGACGACACGACGCTCGAGGACACCGGCATCACCGCGACCATCCTTGGTTACACCTGCACGAAATACCTCGCGCACAATCAGGACGGCGACGTGGAGATCTGGGCCACGACCGAGCTCGGCACCTTCATGGGCCTCGGCGCCGGCATGATTGGCAACACCAAGCGCAAGGCCGGCTGGGAGCACGCGCTCAGCGGCAAGACCTTCTTCCCCCTCCGCGTGAAAAACGCTCCCGGAAACCCCAACCAATTCACGCTCGAAGCCACGAAGATCGAGGCCAAGGCCCTGCCTGACTCGCTGTTCGTCCCGCCCGAGGGCTATCAGAAGTTCGACATGGGCGGCATGATGCAAGGCATCATGGACGGCATCAACCGCTGACCGGCCGTCAGCGCCCCGGCATTGCGAACGCGTTCGGCGGCACGGGCGCGTTGGGCCGCACGTGCCGCATGCGCGTCTCGTGCAGCGGCTTGTCTTCCGAGGTCACCACCACCCGATGCGGCATGATGATGCCCGCCACGGGCCGAAAATCGTCGTAGCGCGTCTCGATCGGGATCTCGCGACCGAAACCAAGATCCCGCACCGACTTCTTGCCCACGATGAAATAGGTTTCCGCGTCGACCAGCAGGTAGTAACCAGTGACATGTCGCCGCGTGACGAACAGTTTGAAGGCGCGGCGCCCATACCAGTCTTCGGTGCCCGCATAATCGAGCGTGTAGCCCTTCGCCTCGTAACTCACGAGCGGATCGTCGAACTCCGCGTCGGCGGAAAACTCCAGCGACGCGGACGCCGGCAGATACGTCGGCTTGGGCGTCTCGGCGTTGGGATCCATCTGCTAGGGCGAATTCACCCCGTCGGTGGCCTGGACGATCATGTGGTCGTCCGTGCGTGTCTCCATCCGGATCTTGTTTGGACGCTCCGCCCAAAGGCTGAATTCCAGCCGCCGGCCGTCGATCAACACCTCGCCGTCGACGCGCATGGTTTGCAGCAGCCCGAGTCGCAGCCGGCCCCCGATCGCCTCCTCGTGAATGCGGGCCAAGCTCGCGGCATCCTCCGCCCGCGCGGCGAAGGCGGTCAGCAGGGCAAAAAGAAGCAGCATCCCACGAAGCATCCCACCACTGTTTGCGGGACGCCGCGCGCCGCAAGCCTTGGCTAAGGTCTTGCCCTCGTCGCGGGCATCGTTCTGTTGCCAAGCACCGTGTCAGAACTCGTGCGCATTCTCTCCGACGTCCATTACGGCGAGCGCGGCTCGTTGGTGCGGGACCTCGCGCAACTTGCGCCGCTGCTGCAGGACGCCGGTGAGGTCTGGTTCAACGGCGACACCATCGACACCCGACCCGACACCAACCCCGGTCACGTGGAGACCGTGCGTGCGGATCTGAAAGCCTTTGCCCAAGCCCTGCCCGGCGCGGTGCGCTACCTGACCGGCAATCATGACCCGGACATTTCCCCCGACCATTGGCTCGAGCAGCCGGGCGGCGTCGTGGTCACGCACGGAGACATCGCCTTCGACAACATCGTGCCTTGGGGCAAGGATGCCCCCCTGGCCGCGCAGTTGGTCGCCGCCGCGCGCGGGAGCGCCGGCCATCTGGAGGGACTCATCGCCGCACACCGGCGGGCCGCCGCCGCCATCCCCAAGCGCCAAGCTGCGGTGCGTCAAGGTTGGCGGCACTTGGCCTCTCACCTCACCCACGCGCTCTGGCCGCCGACGCGCCCGTGGGCCATCGTCGATTCGTGGCGCACTTTTCCTCGCCGCGCCGATGCCCTGCTCACGCAGCACCGCCCGGCGGCGCAGTTTATCGTCAGCGGACACACCCACTGGCCGGGCGTGTGGCGCCGGCCCAGCGGCCGGATCGTGATCAACACCGGTTCATTCTGCCCGCCCTGCGGCCAATTAGTCGTCGACCTTACACCCAACCGTCTCTTAGTCCGCAAAGTCCGGCGGCAGGGGTCCGATTTCCTTTCCGGCGATCCGGTGCGCGAATTTACCCTGACTCCGACCGGAGTTTCGGCATAACCGCGGACATGAGCATGGAATTCGGCTGGTGGAATCGCGATCCCGACCTGGGCAAATACCAGGTCCGCGCCATCGTGCACGGCGGCAACATCGAGTGGAAACGCCACCAGGGCCACCACACCCCATGGGACCCGCATGAGCCGACCGACGACGATCGTGAGCGCCTGCTGGCCGAAGCGGAAAAGCGCCTGCCGCGACGCCTGATCACCCAGAAGCAATTCGACGAAATTAAGCGCCTCTCCGCGCGATCGGGCCCGGGCCGCATCGCCGGCCGCTCGAACTACGTCAGTCCGGATTATTATTACCCGGAGCCGAAGCAGCCCGGTTCCAAATAAAGCGGAAGATCGGACAAAATTGCTCCGGTTCATCCCGCATTTGGCGCTCCAATTCCGACACGGTCAGCCAACGCCCCGCTTCAATTTCTTCCGGATGAAGCACAAAGGGGCCTTCGTGGCGGAGTTGGTAAATCCAGCAAAACTCCCAGCCGGTCACGGCACAGGCGTCCACGCGAAACCAGCGGCTCGGCGGATCCTTTAGGTCCACTCCGAGCTCCTCGCCAAACTCCCGTTGCGCCGCGTCGTCGTAGTTCTCCCCGGAGTCGACATGGCCCGAACAAGCCACCGTCCACAGTCCTGGCGAGGAATCCTTGATCATCGACCGCTTCTGCAGAAACAGCTGCCCCGCGGCATTGAACACGAAAATATACACCGCCCGGTGCCAGAGCCCGCGGGCGTGCACCACGGCGCGACGCTCCCGGCCGGTGACCTCGTCGCGCTCGTTAACGACATCAAACCACTCGTCGCCCGCCCTGGCCTTTACATTCCCGTTCATTCGTGTCCATTCGTGGCCACCAACGACCAAAAGACCATGCCGAAAATCGATGTAAACAAGGTCGCCGAGATCTTGAAGAAGAACCAGCTCGACCCCGCCGTCCTCCGCCGCGTGATCGAGGAGATGAACCTCGTGGTGCAGCCCGACCCGGGCGAAGAGGACAAGCCGCCACCGATAAAAAAGCAGTTCGTGATCCTTGTGTCCGATCCCGAGGGCAAGATGCCCAAGGATGACCTCGTCGGCTGGGTCCTGCAGATCCCCGAGGACGACAGCCCGGCGACCACGGCGGAGCGCGTCTATCGCGCCGCCTACGAATTCAATGCCAGCAAGAAGGGCCGGCTCATGCCCGCGACAACCGTCGGCGACACGATCGAGAACGTCCCCGCCAAGCACTTTAAGGAAGCCAACGCCTGGGTGAAAACCAAGACGCCCGTCCTCCTCGTCCGCACGAACAACGAGATCCCCACCGACGACCTGCAAGTCGAGCCGGGCGATCCCCTCGCCTGACGCGGTCAGTCGCCCAAGCCGAACTGGCGCGTGGGGAAATCGCGCGCCTTCAGCGCCGCTTTCACCGCCGCGAGGTCGAGCTTGTCCCCCGGCCGCAAGCCGTGCGCCTTGAACCAACCTTGGTTCATTTCCAGCGCGAACTGCAGCTCCAAGCTGCGCGACTGCACGGGGTGTTCGTCGAACGGCAGCAAAGGATAGATCTCGGCCAGTTCGCCGTTGGCCTTGAAGAAACCGATGTCGAGCGGCAGCGGCGTATTGCGCATCCAGAACGAAAGGCGCTGCGGGCGCAGGTAGACAAAGAGCATGCCGTCATCCGGCCCGAGCTCGCGCCGCTCCATCAGTCCGTGTTGCATTTCACCCGGTGTCACGGCGAATTGCACGCGCACAGACTGGTCGCCGACCTTGATCGTGAACCAATCCGCCACGGTCTTCGGCGCCGGCGGCGGTTCGGGTTCGGCGCGGGCGCAGCCGGCCAATGGCAGGGCCAGCACCAGCAGGACCAGAAACACACGGGGCCAAGAAACCGGATTTGCGTTTTTCACGGTCTCGGTGGGTAATCTTCCCCCAACCGACAATCAACCCCGCTTTACGCCGTGAGTTCCAAATCGTTGCCCCCGCTTATTTACGCCGACACCGGGTCGAGCCCCGATCAGCTCTATTTCAGCCGCGTGCCCGTGCATGACCCGTTCATCGCCTTTGGCACGGGCCGCCAGCGCGTGACGGTGCAGAGCGCCCTCGAGTTCGGCCGTGTGCTCAAGGCCAAGACTTTCGATCAACTGGTTTCGCTGGAGGACACCGTGGCCCGCGCCCGCCAAGCCTACCCGGAGCGCAAGGTCGGCCCCGCCGAGGTCATCGCCGTGCTCGCAAAGACCTACAAGGTGCCCGGCTTCCGCGTGGCGGACGATTTTCCCGCCGCCCTGTTCGTGAAACTCCGCGATCTGGGCGTGAGGCTCGAACTCGCCGACGGACCGCTCTTCCCCGAGCGCGAGATCAAGAGCGCCAAGGAGGCCGCCGCGATCCGCGAGGGCAACCGCTTGAGCTCGGTCGGCTTCACCGTCGCCGAGGACATCCTGCGCCGTTCCCGCATCCGCGGCCGCTCGCTGATCTTCGAGGGTCAACCGCTGACCTCCGAGCGCCTGAACTTCGCCATCGAAGCCGCGATCCTCCGCGAAGGTGGACGCGCCGATCACACCATCGTCGCCGGCGGCGATCAGGCCTGCGATCCCCGCGAGCGCGGCCACGGCCCGCTCCGCCCCAACCAGCTCATCATCCTCGATATTTTCCCCCGCGTGGTGAAGACCGGCTACTTCGGCGACATGACCCGGACCTACTTGAAAGGCCGGGCCTCCGAGGCCCAGCGGAAGCTCTACGCCACGGTGCACGAGGCCCAGCGCGCCGCGATCAAGGCGGTCAAGGCCACCATTTATGGCAGTGACGTCCACGCCAAGGTCACCGCGGTGTTCGACGCCGCGGGCTACGAAACCAAGCGCGGAAAGAGCGGCTCAGTCGGCTTTTTCCACGGCACGGGTCACGGCTTGGGCGTGGCGATCCACGAACCGCCCCGGGTCTCCGCCGTGCCGCAGGTCCTGAAAAAGGGGACCGTGGTGACGATCGAGCCCGGCCTCTACTACCCCGGGCTCGGCGGCTGCCGTATCGAGGACGTCGTGCAGGTCACCGCCCGCGGTTCCAAGCTCCTCTCTTCTCACCCCTACGATTGGGAAATTCGATGAAGTCATTCGGCCCGCTCCTCAAGAAGATCGCCAAGCTGCGTATCCTCGTCATCGGCGACGTGATGCTCGACCACTACATCTGGGGCGACGCCACCCGCATCTCGCCCGAGGCGCCGGTTCCGGTGGTCGACATTGCCCGCGACACATGGACCGCCGGCGGCGCCGCCAACGTCGCGTTGAACATCGCCTCGCTCGGCGCCGGCTGCACGGTGGCTGGCTTTATCGCCGACGACGAAGCCGGTCGACGCCTGTCAGGCATTCTTTCCGAGCGCGGCATCGGCATCCTCCCCACCCCCGGCACCGGCGCAACCATCGTGAAGACCCGGGTGCTCGTGCAGCACCAGCAGCTTTGCCGTCTCGATCGCGAGTCCGCTCCCGCCGCCTACCAATTCACCGCCAGTGAGGCTGATGCGCTGCTGCGCGCCGCCATCGAGGAAGCGGACGCGATTATTCTCTCCGACTACGCCAAGGGCATTCTCACGGATGAGTTGGTGACCCGTGTCACCAAGCTCGCCCGCGCCGCCGGCAAGTTTGTCGCGCTCGACCCGAAGCCGAAGCGGAAGCTGAAATTTCGCGACCTCGACCTCATCACGCCAAACCGTCGTGAATCTTACGAATTGGCCGGCTTTGAAGCCAACCCGCACATCCCGTATCCGAGCGCCGAAATCTGCAGCCGCATCCACCGCGCCCACCGCACCCGCAATCTGGTGATCACCCTCGGCGAGGACGGCATGCTGCTGAGCGCCGAGGGCAAAGTTTCCAAGCTCATCCCAACCGCCGCGCGGGAGGTGTATGATGTTTCGGGCGCGGGCGACACCGCCTTGGCAGGTCTCGTTCTCGCCCTCGCGGCCGGCGCCAAATTGGAGCAAGCTGCGCAGTTCTCCAATGCCGCGTCCGGCGTGGTCGTCGGCAAACTCGGCACCGCCACGGTCACGCCCGAGGAACTCCTCGCCTACGTCGCCCATCAGTCATGAGCCGGGCGCTCTTCCTTGATCGCGACGGCACCCTGATTGTCGACAAGGACTACCTCGCCGATCCGGCGGGTGTGGAACTGATTCCGGGCGTCGCGGAGGCCCTGCGCACCGCCCGCGACCACGGGTTCAGGCTGTTCCTGTTCACCAACCAATCGGGCATCGGCCGCGGCTATCACACGCTCGCCGACGCTGAGGCCTGCAACCGCCGGATGCTTGACCTGATCGGCTTGGGCGACGCCCTGTTCACCGACACCTGCATCGCGCCCGAGGCACCGGGCCAACCTTCGCTCTACCGCAAGCCGTCACCACGCTTCATCCTCGGAAGCATCGCGCGCCATCACCTCGATCCGGCCCAGTGCTGGATGGTCGGCGATCGCGAGAGCGATCTCGAGGCCGGTCTGGCCGCCGGCATTCACGCCGCCGCGGTCTGCACGGGCAAATATGATGCGGCGGCGTGGCGGCAGCATTTGCCCGCGAGCGCCCACCTGCATCACGATC
This sequence comes from Opitutaceae bacterium, assembly GCA_029979145.1. Classification (GTDB taxonomy): domain Bacteria; phylum Verrucomicrobiota; class Verrucomicrobiia; order Opitutales; family Opitutaceae; genus Cephaloticoccus. The sequence goes on along the minus strand of JAPOIC010000032.1, from coordinate 161 downwards.
TCGCCGCAGTGGTCGCCGCGGCCACCGCCTGAGCGGTCACTTCCGACCGAGCCAGCCGCGCCGCCAGAAGAAGACGAATAGCGCGGCGGAAATTCCAAGACACACGAGCCAGAACACGCCGTAGCTGTATTTCCACGCCAGCTCGGGGATGTGCTCAAAAT
>JAPOIC010000209.1 GCA_029979145.1 Opitutaceae bacterium | reverse complement strand
GGCCCTGTTCGGGGGCCAGAGGGGAAGAAGGGTTTTTCAGCCCCCCCGCCCCGGCGAGCCCCCCTTTGCCCCCCCCCGCCGCACCGTCACCATCACCCGCGATGTGGTGAAGCTTAATTCCGCCCGGGCCCACGCCGCCATTTTCCAGGTGCCGGGCAAAGACGGGGTCGACCAACCCATCGGCGTAATCAGCCTGCCCTCCTTTTACGGAGCATCCAGCGCAAGCGAAGATGAGGAAAACATCTCCAGCGCCTCCCGGGATGTGGCCAAGCTCATCGACAAATTGAAAACCGCAGGCATTGATGGCCTCGTGCTCGATCTTAGGCGCAACGGCGGTGGTCTCCTGCCCGAAGCCGTCGACCTCACCGGCCTCTTCATCAAACAAGGCCCGGTGGTGCAGGTGAAGGATTATGCCGGCGAGATCCGCGTGGATTCCGACGAGTCCGACGAAGTGGCCTACGACGGACCGCTGGCCGTGCTGGTCGACCGCTTCAGTGCCTCGGCGTCCGAGATCGTGGCCGGTGCCCTGCAGAACTACGGTCGCGCCATTATCGTCGGCGACAGCTCCACCCACGGCAAAGGCTCGGTCCAGGCGCTGGAGGAAATGCGCCGCTACCTGCCCGGCACGCCGTTCAAGACCGGCGCCACCAAGTTCACCATTCAAAAATACTATCTCCCCAACGGCAATTCGACCCAGCTCAAGGGCGTCGTGCCCGACATCGTGTTGCCGTCGATCGAAGACTACCTCCCCATCGGAGAGGCCGACCTGCCCCGCGCCCTTGCTTGGGATGAAATCCCTTCGACCGTGTTTGAAGGGAAGTCGCTCGCCGACACGGAGCTCAGCCTGCTCGTGACCGACAGCAAGGAGCGCCAAAGCGATTTGGAGGAGTTCAGCTACCTGCGTCGCAACGTGGACTGGTTCAAGAATCGCCAGGAGGAGAAGCTGGTTTCCATCAACCTTGAGCAGCGCCGGGAGCGACAGGAGGAGGACGAGGCCTTCCGCAAGGCGCTCAAGGAGGAAAAGCTCAAGCTCGCGCAGCTCGACTACCCTTTCACTGAATTTCATCTGGTTCCGCCACCGGAGAAACCGGCCGAGGAGAAACCCGCCAAGGACGTGGATGCGGCAGCCGAGGATGAATCGACCATGGACGAGGATGTCCTGAGCACCGACGAAAACGCGGGCTACGCCAAGGTCGACGTGCACCTCCGCGAATGCCTTCGCGTGGTCGCCGACGCCATTTCCCTGGGCGAGGACCGCGAGCGCTGGGCCGGCAACCGCGCCCCGCTCACGCTCGACGGCGGCAACCGCGGTTGATCAACGCCACGCCAGCACGTATCGCGGCCGGCCGGTCAGGTCGGTGAGCGATTCGTGCCGGGCAAACCCTGCGGCGGCCAGTTTGATTGCGATCCCCTCGTGCTGCGCGATGCCCGTTTCCAGCGCCAGCACGCCGCCTGACGCCAGAAAATCCTGTGCGCGGGCCACGATCCGATCAATCGCCTCCAGTCCTGAAGGGCCCGGGGTCAGCGCCTGCCTCGGCTCGAATTGCCGCACTTCCGGCGCCGTCTCATCGGTCTCCTGGACCGTGAGATAAGGTGGATTCGAAACGATCAAATCAAACTGCTCTCCCGTTCTCAGGGCCGCAAACCAATCGGACGGTCGCACCGTCACGCGGTCAGCGAGGCCCGTCGCCCGCGCGTTCTCCTCGGCCAGCGCGACGGCCTCCGGGCTGACGTCCAACGCCAGCACCGAGCAGTTTGGCCAATGCACAGCCAAGGCCAGGGCGATGGCACCCGTGCCGGTGCCGAGGTCGAGCAGCCGCGCCGGCGGGTTCACGCGTTCCGTGAGCAACGAGACCAAATATTCGGTTTCCGGCCGGGGAATCAGCGCGCGGCGGTCGACCTTCAGGGTAAGTCCGAAAAACTCCGTCGTCCCCACGATGTATTGCAGAGGTTCACGCTGGCCCCGACGCCGCAGCAGTCCGCGGATCGTCTCCAACTCCGGCTCCAGCAATGGCCGCTCAAACTGCAGGTAGAGCTGCATGCGCTTCAGCCCCAGGGCGTGCCCCACCAGCAACTCCGCCTGCAAGCGCGCCTGCTCCACGCCCTTCCCTTCCAGGAAGTCCGTACTCATCTTTATGATCTCAAGAACCGTGCGCATCGCGGAGTGACTCAGATTTTCGCGGCCAGCCCCGGCGCCTCGCCGCGGTTGATGGCCGCCAGCTTCTCGGCGTGGTCGGCGCGCTGCAAGGCTGTCAGCAGCTCCTCGATGTCTCCTTCGATGACGGCAGGCAGGCTCTGCAAGGTCAGGCTGATCCGGTGGTCGGTGACCCGGCTCTGCGGAAAGTTGTAGGTGCGGATCCGTTCGCTGCGATCGCCGGAACCGATCTGGCTGCGGCGCTCATTGGCATATTTAGCCCGTTCTTCTTCCTCGCGCTGCTTGAGCAGGCGCGAGCGTAGGACGGTCATCGCCCGCGCCTTGTTCTTCAACTGCGAGCGTTCATCGGCGCACTGCACGATCAGGCCCGTCGGCTTGTGCAAAATCTGCACCGCCGAGTCGGTCGTGTTCACCCCTTGCCCGCCGGGACCACTCGCCCGCGAGACCGAGATTTCCAAGTCCTGCGGATCAATCTGCACGTCCACCTCCTCCGCTTCCGGCAGCACCGCGACCGTCACCGTCGAAGTGTGAATGCGACCATTTGCCTCGGTCACCGGCACGCGTTGCACCCGGTGCACGCCGCTCTCGTATTTCAACTCCCGGTAGACGTCCTCGCCGCTGATCAGAAAAATGACTTCCTTGTATCCCCCGCGATCCGAGCCGCTGCTGCTCATTGGCTGCACCTTCCAACCGCGCTCCTCGGCATAACGCGCATACATGCGGAAAAGATCGGCGGCAAAGAGCGACGCCTCGTCCCCGCCGGTGCCGGCGCGGATTTCCATCACGGTATTCCGGGAGTCGGTGGGCTCCGGCGGTATCATCGCATCGAGAATCTCTTCATGCAGGGTCTCCAGTTCCTGCGTCATGACCGGGCGCTCGGCCTCGGCCAGTTCGCGCAGCTCGGCGTCCGCCGTGGGGTCACGCATCAATGCCTCGGCCTCCGCAAGATTGGCCTCCAGCCTGCGATAACGCGCATGCGCCTCGACGAGGTCATGCAGGCGCTGGTGCTCTCGCGAGACTTCCGCGGCCCGACGCGGATTGGCATAAAACCCCGCGTCCGCCATCTGCGCGGCGAGCTCGTCGTGGCGCTGGCGAAAAGGGGCGATGTCGGGAAGGGTTTCCATGTAAGGGACAGGGCGGGCGGATTGGATTTGCGGATTGCGTGCGCCGCAAGTTTGCGGCTGATAATCAGACTCAGGCTGCCGGCGGGGAACCCCCTACCGGTGCTGATCCGCCATGCCCACGACACTTTTCACGCAGAACACCATCGCTTGTATTTGGGATTTCGACAAGACGCTAATCCCCGGCTACATGCAAGCCCCCCTCTTCCGCCGCCATGGTGTCGATGAGAGCGTGTTCTGGGCCGAGACCAACGCCTTGGTCGAGAACTACCGCAAACGCGGCTACCAGCTCTCCGGGGAAATCAGTTACCTCAACCACCTCCTCACCTACGTCCTGGCAGGGAAGTTCGGTCGGCTGAACAACCGCATGCTCCGGGCCTACGGCGCCGACATCGAATTTTACCCCGGCCTGCCAAAGTTCTTCGATCTGGCCAAAGGCTACGTGCGCGAAAAGCCCGAATACCGGAAACACGAGATCGAGCTGGAGCATTACATCGTGAGCACCGGCCTGGCGGAGATGGTGCGCGGCAGCGCCATCGCCAACCAGGTGGACGGCATCTGGGGCTGCGAATTCATTGAAAACCCGCTGCAACCCGGCTTCCTCCGCCAAGGTGAAATCGAGCTCACCGCCGATGCGGTCATCGCCCAGATTGGCATGGTCATC
>JAPOIC010000001.1 GCA_029979145.1 Opitutaceae bacterium | reverse complement strand
GTCGCGTGATTGACCGTGGTGCAGTCCACGATCGGCCCGCCAGGATGCGGGGCGAGGGGCGGCGGCGTGAAGTCGATCTGTGTTGGCCAGGGCGTCGGTCGGCTGGTGCGCCGCCAGCGCATGACGTCGCCCCAAGTGCGGTTGATGTGACCGCGCGGATTGAAGAAACGCTGCCCATCGCAATGGTCGGAAACAGGAAAGGACGCGGCGCGAGCCATGGTAGGCGTCAGCGTGCACAGGGTTTCCGATTTGCCAATCGTGCCGCGGAGTTTTGTCTGCCGCCATGCGCATCACCGGAGGTCAGGCCCGCGGCATCCCCTTGGTCGCCCCCAAGGGCAACGCGGTGCGGCCGGCCACCGACGGCATGCGTCAGGCGGTGTTTTCCAGCATCGGCCATCGCGTGCCGGGAGCGCGCTTCCTCGATCTCTTTGCCGGCAGCGGCGCCTATGGGCTAGAGGCCCTGAGCCGCGGGGCGGTGGGAGGCGTGTGGGTGGAGAAAAACCGGCAGGCGGCCGATTGCATTCGGCGCAACTTGACTGGCGTGGCTAAGAGCTTGGGGGCGGTCGCGCTCGACACGAAGCTGGTCAACGCCGACGCCGTCTTGGCCCCGTGGCCGAGGGCCGATGCCGGCCCCGATTTGGTCTTCATCGATCCGCCTTATGAGATTATCACCGAAGTCGCGCTGAAGCTATTCGCACGACTCAGTGAATTGCTCGCGACGCACCCGGATCCGTTTGTTGTGTTCGAGATGCCCGGTGAGATCGAGCTGACGCCGCCGGGGTGGACCTGTGCCAAGCGCCTGGGCAAGGGCGCCCACCAGCCGTCGGTGGGTTTGTTTTTGCGCGCGACTACATGAGCCCGCGCCGGGCTTTGGCAATGGCCAGGGCGGCGACGACGGCGGTCTCAAGCCGCAGCACGCGCGGGCCGAGGTGGGCGAGCGCGAAGCCGCCGGCGCGCAACGCGTCGCGCTCGGCCGGCGACCAACCGCGTTCGGGGCCGAAGGCGAGCACGAGGGGTTGGCCCGCGGGACAGAAAGTGGCGCTGAGTGCGACCGGCGATTCGTAGTTGTCGAGGGCGAGCCGGGTGGCGCCGGCCGGCAAATTCGCCAAAGCCGCGTTGATGGTTTCGCCGTGGGTCAGCGTGGGGACATCCGTGGCAAAGGCTTGGGCCGTGCCCGCCTCAAGGTGTCGCCGCCATTCGCCGGGCGCCCACAGGGTGCTGTCGGCGTAGGAGGGTTCGGCGCGATCACAGCGCACGAAATGGAGGGCGGTCACACCCAAGGCTGCTGACTCCTGCAGGATCTTGCGCGCGGTCTGCGGCCGCGGCAGCCCGATCAGTAGGGTGACGGGATCGACCGGCGGGGCGGATGCTTCCGGCCAGTCGAACGCGAGATCCAAATGATCCGGACCAATGGCGACCAAGGTGCCCTTGCCGCGCGGTCCGTTGACGAGGCCGGCGTCAAAGGTGTCGCCGGGTTGACGGCGCAGCACGGTGAGCAGGTGCTCGGCGCGTGCGTCGGTGCGGGGGAGGGGGCGCTGGGTCTCGTTGGTTTGAAACAGGATCAGGTTCACACCGGGCCCAGATTGCGGATTGCAGCGGCGGTGTCGCGCCGTAATTTGCCGGCTGTGAGCATCGCGAATCAAACCCTGTCGGGCAGTGGAGTGTTCAAACGAGCCGGCGTGAAGGAAACCGCTGTGCTGCTGGCCGTCGCGTGGCTGATTCCTTTCCTCGTGCACGTGTTGCCGTGGTCGGGAGCGCGGCCGCTGGGCGCGTATTTGCTGCCGATGTTTTGGGCCACGTTTGTCGGCGTGTATTTCTACGGCCTGCGGGTCGGTTTGCTGACGGGGCTTTTTGCACCCGCGGTCAATCTGGCCGTCACGGGCCTGCCCGCGCTGCAATTCCTTTCGGTGCTGGCCTTCGAGCTTTCGGTCTTCGCGGTGGTGGCCTGGCTCCTCGTTCGCCGCGTGCCGGGACTCTGGCTGACTGCGCCTTTGGGCTGCGTCGTGGCCAAGACCGTTTCCTCGACCGTGCAGTGGGCGATTGTGCCGTTCGGTGATTTGGGCGAACCGTTCCGCTTTTTCCTCGACTCGCTGCAAGGCGGGCTGGCGGGACTCGCGGTTCTCGCCGTGTTCAACGTGGCGTTGACGCGATTCTTCCCGAAGACCCAAGCGACGGGCGATCATGACGCCGCTGGCGTTTGAAGCCATTGCTGCGCGGCTCAGCCGCTGGCGCTTTCCGGCGGGCATCGACGGGGTGGTCGGCATTGCCACGGGCGGCATCGTGCCTGCGGCGCTGGTGGCGCAGCACTTGAGCGTCGGCCTGAAACTGATCGCACTGAACTATCGCGATGAGGCCAACGAGCCGCGCTGCGCGCAGCCGCGCCAGCTGGCCCCGGTGCCGGATTTGGGCGAGTGGCGGCGCGTGCTGCTGGTGGACGACGTCTGGGTGTCGGGCGCAAGCTGGCGGGCGGCGCGCGCGTTGCTTCCGGCGGAGGTCGATGTGCAGCCCTTCGTGTTCAAGGGGAAGACGGACTTTGCGCTGATCACCGACGTCGACGGCTGCGTTGCGTGGCCCTGGCGCGTCTATTAAGTTCGCTTTTCGCTGGGGGGCCGGCTCCGAGGCTGGCCTGCCAACCGAAGCCTTGGCGAAGGTTGGTGCGGGTGGACGGAATCGAACCGACGAGACCACTTTGGAAGAGTGGAGTTTTACCACTAAACTACACCCGCAGACTTGGTCGGAAGATTCGTGGCGCTCCTGCGACGGTCAAGCCTGCGTTGCCGGGGGCCCGAAGGGAGAATCGCGCATTTTTTACAAAAAGCGCCGCCAAATGGGGTTGCCCGAGGCTGGACCGGCCGTTTTTTTCGGAGCACGGTCTCCATCTCCTCTGCATCGGCGGCATCACCTGCGGCGGCCAAGGGTGCCAGAGGCGCCAAGGCAAAAGGCAAGGGAGGGTTTGCCGCGGCTCAAGCGCTGGCGAAACAGAAAGCCCTCGAGAAGAAGGCGAAGAAATACAAGCTGCCGCTGCGGCTTCGGGAAATCAATCATTGGCCGAGCCTGGCGGAATACCTTTCGGGCCAAGAAAGGCAGTATGTGGACATGGTCCTACGGGCCTGTCACGGCGACAAGGCGCAGGCGGCGCAGGTCCTCGGCATCGACGTCTCCCGAATCGGTTAAAAGTCGGCCTGCGCCTGAGTTCCCGCTTGCGGCGTCCCGGTGCGACCGCAACCCTCTCGCCAATCTACGTCCATGCCCAAACGCACCGACCTTCAGTCCATCCTCATCATCGGCGCCGGCCCCATCGTGATCGGCCAGGCTTGCGAGTTTGACTACTCGGGCACGCAGGCCTGCAAGGCCCTGAAAGAGGAGGGTTATCGCGTCATTTTGGTGAACTCGAACCCGGCGACGATCATGACCGACCCGGAGTTTGCCGATGTCACCTACATCGAGCCGCTGACCGTCGACATCCTCGAGAAGATCATCGCCACCGAGCGCCCCTCCGCACTGCTCCCGACGCTCGGCGGCCAGACCGCCCTCAACCTCTCGATGGAGCTCCACGAGAGGGGCATTTTGGAGAAATACGGCGTGGAAATGATCGGCGCCAAGCCCGAGGCCATCGACAAAGGCGAGGACCGGCAGCTCTTCAAGGAGGCCATGCTCAAGATCGGCCTCGATGTCGCGCGTTCCAAGACGGTCAAGTCCATGGACGAGGCCCGCGAGGCCGCGGAGGAGATCGGCAGCATGCCGCTTATCATCCGCCCGTCCTTCACCCTCGGCGGCTCCGGCGGCGGCATTGCCTACAACAAGGAGGAGTTTGAGCAGATCACCGCCAACGGTCTCGACCTGTCCCCCGTCCACGAAGTCCTCATCGAGGAGTGTCTCCTCGGGTGGAAAGAATACGAGATGGAGGTCATGCGCGACCACAAGGACCAGTGCGTCGTCATCTGCTCGATCGAGAATTTCGACACAATGGGCATGCACACGGGCGACTCGATCACGGTCGCGCCAGCGATGACCCTCACCGACAAGGAATACCAGGTCATGCGCGACGCGTCGTTTGCGGTCATCCGCGAGATCGGCGTCGAGACCGGCGGCTCCAACATCCAGTTTTCCATCGACCCGCAGACCGGCCGCCAGGTCGTGATCGAGATGAACCCGCGCGTGTCGCGCTCCTCCGCGCTGGCCTCCAAGGCCACGGGTTTCCCTATCGCCAAAATCGCCGCCAAGCTCGCCGTCGGCTACACGCTCGACGAACTGCGCAACGACATCACGCGCGTCACCCCGGCGTCCTTCGAGCCGACGATTGACTACGTCGTCACCAAGATTCCGCGCTTCACTTTTGAGAAGTTCCCCGACGCCGACGCTACGTTGACGTCCGCCATGAAGTCTGTCGGCGAGGCCATGGCCATCGGCCGCACCTTCAAGGAGTCCGTACAAAAGGCCCTGCGCTCCCTTGAGACCGGTGCCCGCGGCTTTGGCGGAGGCGGCAAGCTCGGCCTCGACACCCCGCCGGACGAGGCGGTGATCCGCAAGAAACTCGCGACCCCCAACGCCGAGCGCATTTTCTACATCCGTTACGCTTTCATGTGCGGCATGACGGTGAACGACGTGTTCGACCTTTCGAAGATCGACCCGTGGTTCCTGCAGCAGCTGTTCGAAATCTACGAGATGGAGGTCCAGCTCAAGCAAGCCAAGCTGGAGACGATTGACCCCGTCTTGCTCCGCCGCGCCAAGCGCTTCGGCTTCTCGGACGTGCAGCTCGGCCATTTCTTTGGCTGCGATTTTTCCGCCGTTTACGCCCACCGCCAGCAGGCGGGCGTCAAGACGACCTACCGCTTGGTCGACACCTGTGCCGCGGAGTTCGAGGCCTTCACGCCTTACTACTACTCCAGCTACGGCGACGAGAACGAGATCATGCCGCCCAGCGGCAAGAAGAAGATCATGATCCTCGGCGGCGGCCCCAACCGCATCGGCCAGGGCATCGAGTTCGATTATTGCTGCGTGCACGCGAGCTTCGCCCTGCGCGAGATCGGCTACGAGACCGTCATGGTGAACTCGAATCCGGAAACCGTCTCCACTGACTACGACACCAGCGACCGCCTTTACTTCGAGCCGCTCACGCTGGAGGATGTCCTTGAGATTTACCGACAGGAGAAGTGTGACGGCGTCATTGTGCAGTTCGGCGGCCAGACGCCGCTCAACCTCGCCTCATCCCTGAAGGCGCATGGCGTGAACATCATCGGCACCTCGCCGGAGAGCATCGACACCGCCGAGGACCGGAAGCTCTTCGCCGCGATTCTGAACAAGCTCCGCCTCAAGCAGCCCGCAAACCGCACGGCCATGAACCAAGAGGAGGCCTTGGTATTCGCCCGCGAGGTTGGCTTCCCCGTGCTCCTGCGTCCGTCGTTCGTGCTCGGCGGCCGCGGCATGTTCATCGTTTACAACGAAACGGAATTCCAGGGCGTGATTCGCCAAGCCTTCGATGTCATGCCGGACAAGCCTGTCCTCATCGACAAGTTCCTTGAGGACGCGATCGAGCTCGACGTCGACTGCATCGCCGACGGCCAGACCTCGGTGATTGGCGGCATGCTCGAGCACATCGAGTTCGCCGGCGTGCACTCGGGCGACGCCTCGATGGTCATGCCTCCGCATACGCTTTCGAAGGACATGCTGCAGGTCGTCCGCGAGGCCACCCATGCGCTCGCGAAGGAACTCAAGGTCATCGGCCTGATGAACGTCCAGTTCGCGATCAAGGACAACCAACTCTATGTCCTTGAGGTCAACCCTCGCGCCTCGCGCACGGTGCCCTTTGTGGCGAAGGCCATGGGCGTGCCGTTGGCGAAGCTGGCCGCTCAAGTCATGGCCGGCCGCACGCTCAAGGAACTTGGCTTCACCAAGGAGCAGACGCCGAAGCACTGGTGTGTGAAGGAAGCCGTCTTCCCGTTCGTCCGCTTCCCCGGTGCCACCATCACGCTCGGGCCGGAAATGCGCTCCACGGGCGAGGTCATGGGCCTCGATGCCGATCTCGGCATCGCCTTCGCCAAAGCCCAGGCCGCGGTAAAGCCCGGTCTCCCGGTTCGCGGCAATGTGTTCCTCTCTGTCAAGGATGCTGACAAGACCCGGGCGGTCGATCTCGCCCGCCAGCTCGCGGCGCTGGGCTTTGATCTCTACTCGACCAGTGGCACCGCGAAGGTGCTCACTGAGAACGGCGTCCCGGTCACGCGTCTTGCCAAAATCGACGAGGGCCGCCCGACGGCCGTCGACTTGATCAAGAACGGCAAGATCCAGATGGTGATCAACACTCCCGGCGGCATGATCCCCCGGCGCGACGAAAATGCCATCCGCGCGGCCTCCTACGCCCATAACGTGTGCATCATGACCACGATCACCGGCGCGTATGCAGCCCTGCACGGCATCCAAGCCCTCAAGCGCGAGCAGGTCGGCGTGAAGCCGATCCAGCATTTCAAGCGCAACGTCACGGTCCTGGACTGAACCATCAAGGTGGGCCGGCAGGTCCCTCTGCCGGCGGGTCAGAACCAGCTGTTTCCGGCATTTACAGCCGGCCGCGCGTTTGCTTGGGTGACGCCTTTCCCGTCAAACCACCCTGCGCATGAGCACACCTTCCCCGTCCGAAAATCCCACCGTTCCCGCCGCCGAGGTCAATGCCACCCCCGGCCTTGAGGAGAAGCTGAACGAATTCTGGACGCGCCACCGGCGCAACCTCGCCTTTGCCGCCGGTTTGGTGGTGGGCATCATTGTGTGGCGCGGTGCTTCGGATTACCTGTCTGCGCAAAATGAGCAGGCGCTGGGGGCGGAATACGCCAAGGCGACCACGCCGGCGCAGCGCCAGGCGTTCGCGCAGGCCAACGCCGGCCACGAACTTGCCGGGGTGGCTTGGCTGCAGGTGGCTGATGCCGCCTACGCCGACGGTCGTTCCGCCGACGCTATCGCCGCTTATCAATCTGCGGGCAAGGATCTGGCCGCCAGTCCGCTGGCCGACCGCGCCGCGCTCGGCCTTGCAATGTCCCGCCTGCAATCCGGCAATGCCGCCGAGGCCGAAGCCGGCCTGAAGGCTTTGACGGATTCCTCCACGGTGGCCATCGGCATTCGCACCGAGGCCGCCTACCACCTCGCCACCCGCGCCCACGCTGCCGGCGATGACGCCACCTTCCGTTCGCTCGCCACCCAGATCATGCAGGTCGATCCCGCGAGCCCCTGGTCGCAGCGCCTCATGACCCTGCAGGTCGCCAAGGCCACCCCCGCTCCCGCGGCAACGGCCTCAACCGCCGCTCCGGTCTCCGCCCCCGCAGAAGACAGCAGCGCGGGCATCAAATTCAACCTCGGCAAATAACCGTTCGCCGCTCGCGGCGTGATAGAACAAGGAAAAGGCCCGCATTACTGCGGGTCTTTTTTGCTGGGAGGCAGGGAAACTTCAGGCTGCTGCTTTGCGGCGGCGGAGCAAAACGGCGCAACCAAGGCCACGCCACCGAATATCGCCGCGTAGTTGGACGCCTCGGGGACGACGGACACGCCAGATGCGGTAAGGTCGTCAATTCGCCAGTTGGCTGTGCTGGTCGAGCCGGATCCGCCGTAGCCATAAATCCGCACCACCAGCGGCGAAGCGGCGGTCCCGCTGATGTTGGTGAGTGGGCCGGAAGAGATCAGTGCCCACGTCGAGGTGCTGTTACCCAAAGCAATAGCATAGGTGAAATCGTCATCGCTGGTGTAGACCGCCACGTTGGTCGGCCCGGAGGAGGTGGAGCGGGTGCCAAAGGATATGCTGCTCAGGGACACTTCGTAGCCGATCGAGGGCGTCAGCGTAAACTGGTAGTAGGTCGAGGTCGAAAGATTCAACTGTCCCGCGACCCCGCTCGATGCGGCGTTATACTGCCCGCTGGCGCCGAGGTAACCGGATGATGGCGACGCAGCGGACAACATCGTCGTGACGCCATGGTTGTTGTTCTGGCTGACCGACGAGGCGGTCAGGTAGGACACGCTGTTCGACGAAACGGCGGCATTCCCGGCACTTGTGCCTAAATCCCAGCTAATCTGGGCATTTGCTGAAGTTGTCAGGGGGCCCCCAAGAGGGCGGTCGTAACAATGGCTCGAAAGTTCATGGCGGAGAAGCTGATGGTGCTCCGACCATGTTTGCGGCGATTCGGCGACTAAACCGCGAATCATGCCAATTAAGCATCACTCCACGGCATGCCCGAGGTAACCCCGCGTGGGTTCTGGCAGTGGTCGGGGCGGAGGGATTTGAACCCCCGGCCTCCTGGTCCCAAACCAGGCGCTCTACCAGGCTAAGCTACGCCCCGAAAACCGCGGCCCAAGGGGCACGAATCGCCCGGGGTTGTCAATGACCGGCTCCAACCGCGGCGTTCTTGTGGGGTTGGGCGATGGTGTTTGGAGACCGTAAAATTCGGCAAGTGCTGGGCTGTTAATAATCTATCCTTGCGTCAGGGGGGCGATGGGTTAGTTCTCCTAGGCACCCTCCTTTGACCCATGGACACTATTTCTCGTGAAAATAACAGCATGCTGCCCGTCGGCGGAATTATCGTCGGCGTCATCGGGCTCCTGCTTGGCGGATATTCCGCCATCAAACTTTCCAGCGTGAATCGCACGCTGGCCGAGCAAAAGGCGCGCGTTGACACCTTCGAAAGCCAGGTGAGCACCGCGTCTGAGAGCGCCGCGAAGGCCTCGCGCGATCTCGCCACGCTCACGCGCTCGACGCAGGACGCCTTCAACCAGGTTGGCCCCGAGCTCGCGAGCCTGCGTGCCGCGATCACCAAGTTGGAGGAAGCCCCGAAAGCCGCGCCGAAGGCCGGTGGTGGTGCGCCCGCCGTGGCTGGCCCTGACGAATACATCGTCAAGTCCGGTGACACCGGTGCGAAGATCGCCCGCGCCAAGGGCGTGTCACTGCCCGACCTGCTCTCCGTCAATCCCGGCGTGAACTGGAACCGCCTCGATGTCGGCCAGAAGCTGAAGTTGCCGAAGAAATAATCTTCGCGCTCGTATTGCTGATGCCTCCTCGACCCTTGGTCAGGAGGCATTTTTTTTGACCGATGCCTGACCCCGATCCATCGCCCGCCCGCTGGGAGCCGCAGGGCCACACCATTCTCGCGCGCACGCGGGTCTTTGATTTGCACAGCGTGCGGTTTCGGCATCCGCGTCGTGGCACGGAGAAGGATTTTGTCGTCATGCGGCCGCCGGGCTGGGTCAACATCATCGCGGTCACACCGGATCACCAGCTCGTGCTCGTGCGCCAGTTTCGTTTCGGCGTAGATGACTTCACCGTGGAGATTCCGGGCGGCTTGATGGACCCGGCGGAGTCACCGCTCGCGACGGCGACGCGGGAATTGCGCGAGGAGACCGGCTTCATCGGCGGCGCCCCGCGGCTCCTCGGCACCGTCGATCCGAATCCCGCGATCCAAAGCAACACCTGTCACATCGTGCTGATCACCGGCGCGCAGCGCCGCGCGGAGATGGAGTGGGATGCCGATGAAGAAATCGAGGTGCGCCTGCAACCGGTCGACGAGGTGATGGCCGCGGCCCGGAGCGGCGAGATTCGCCACAGCCTTGTGCTTAATGCACTCTTTCTCTTCGAACCGGTGTGGGCCGAAATGAAGGCCCGCGGCATTTGACTTCGCCCGGCCGAGCCGTTTCCTGCCCAACGTTGTCCGTCATGTCCGCCCCCGCCTTTGCCAACTCCCACCCCATGGAGAACCCCGTGGACGCCGCGCGCGTGCCGACGGCATTGGAGGAGGAAATCCGGCGGATTTATTCGTCCAGCCCGCTTTACGGCCAGCGCTTTCCGCTGCATACCGAACCGTTGCAATGGTCGTGTTACCGCGAGATGCCGGCGCTCTCGAAACAGGAAATCGTGGAGCGCGGGCACCAGGCTTTCTTTGGTGACTACGCGGAAATCGAGCGCGGCCTGCAGGACAAGCGCTTTGAATACGAGTCCACCGGCGGCACCACGCAGTCGCCCATGACCGTGATCATGGAAGAGGGCTGGTGGGACGCGCAGACCGAGCGCGCCTATCAAGCCTCGCCGATTCTGCGCCAATTTGTCGGACGACCCTACCGCAAGTGCGTCCTCGCGCCAATCGGGTGCTCGAGCAACCTATGTCCTTACGAGGACCATCCGTTTCCGCACCGTTACTTCAACGGCACGGTCTACTTGAATCTTTCGAGTGATCCGTTCTCGTTTCCTGAGAGTGAATGGGACCGCATCGTCGTGGAGCTCCAGGCGACCAAGCCGGAAGTGATCGAGGGCGAGCCGGTGTATCTTTCACTGCTGGCCCGGGCCGTCGCCAAGCGCGGCGTGCAGGTGTCGAGCGTGAAGGCCGTGATCCTGACCTACGGCAAGGCCAGCCGCCAACATGCGGCGCGCATCGCCGAGGTGTTTCCTGCGCCACAGGTCGATCTCTACGGCTCGACCGAGGCGGGATACCTGTTCGTCGGCGAGGCTTTTAAGGACAACTCGCAGGCCATCGACGCCAATGCGTTCATTGAGCTCGTGCCGTGGCGCGAGGGGCTCGCGGATGTTTTCCAGATCCACGTCACCACCCGCGATCGCACGGCCATGCCGCTTCTGCGCTACCACACGGGCGACATCGTGCAGAAGCTGCCGACTGGCTTCCGCTTGCTCGGCCGCGAGCGCGACCTGTATTTCCGGCCGGATGGCTCAATCGTGTCCGTCTACGACGTCGACGCGGCGCTGCCGGCTGACTTCGCCTGCTGGCACTACAGCCTCGTGCAAACCAGCGCCAATCGCTGGGACTTCCATTACGTCGCCGACGAGACCGCGAGCCCGGAGATCGAGTCCGCCTTGGCGGCGATGCTGGGCGAGGGCGTGCGCGTGAATGCCTTCCGGCGCCGGGTCATCGCCCCGACCGCGAGCGGCAAGTTCAGTTTGCTTAAGCCACAGGCGAAGTAGGGCGCCGCCGGGGTGACCCCGAAGCGCTTCTCGAATCGGTTAGGGTCCCTAATATTCCCCCGCGGCTTGGTGCGGGACGAGCCGCGACCTTTACAACCCCGGCGATTTTGGCTTACCCATTGGGCCGGATGCGTTAGCCCCCGCTTCCTGACCTGCCCTCATGAGTCCCCTCGCTTCTCTTTTTCGCTCATCCATCGGCCGGAAGTTCATCATGGCCGTCACGGGTGTCATTTTGGTCGGTTTCGTCATCGGCCACCTGGTGGGCAACCTCCAGATCTTTGATCACCCCGACAAGATCAACGGCTACGCACAATTTCTCCACCAGACCGGCCCGCTGCTCTGGGTCGCGCGCATCGGGCTCCTCGTGAGCGTGATCCTTCACGTCTGGTCCGCCACGGTGCTGACCATCGAAAACCGCAAGGCGCGCGGGGTTACGCCCACGGGCAAGCATTGGATCAAGGCCTCGCTCGCGTCGCGTTACATCCGCTGGACCGGCTACGTCGTGCTGGCGTTCATCATCTACCACCTGCTGCACTTCACACTCGGCGTGACCAATCCGGCCGACTTCAAGGACGGCCACAGCTACGTGATGCGCGAGGCTTACTCCGTCGCCGGCTTCCCGGTTGTCGCTGCGGGCACCGAGGTCGATAACGTCTACCTCATGGTCTACCGCGGTTTTGAAAGCGCGCCGGTCGCGATCTTCTACATCATCGCCGTCGGCCTGCTTTCTTTTCACCTGCTGCACGGCATGGACAGCCTCTTCCAAACGATCGGATGGCGCTCCCAGACCTGGGCCGGCCGCCTGCGCAAGGTCGTGGCGCTGATCTGCCTGCTCTACTTCCTCGGCAATTTCGCGATCCCTGGAGCGATTCTTACCGGCGCGCTCAAGCCGCATCCGGACGCCCAAGTGCACGCCCCCGTTTCCGCCCAGAACTGAGTCCCGCCATGGCCACCCTCAATTCCAACATTCCCCCCGGACCGCTGGCCGACAAGTGGCGCAACCACAAGTTTAACTCCAAGCTGGTCAACCCGGCCAACAAGCGGAAATACGAGGTCGTCATCGTCGGCGCCGGCCTCGCCGGTTCGTCCGCGGCCGCCACGCTCTCCGAGCTCGGCTACAAGGTGAAGTGCATCGTGTTTCACGACAGCCCGCGCCGCGCGCATTCGATCGCCGCACAGGGCGGCATCAACGCGGCAAAGAATTACCAGAACGACGGCGACAGCGTTTACCGGCTGTTCTACGACACGCTCAAAGGCGGCGATTACCGCGCCCGCGAGGCCAACGTCCACCGGCTGGCCGAGGTCTCCGTCAACATCATCGACCAGTGCGTGGCGCAGGGCGTGCCCTTCGCGCGTGAATACGGCGGCCTCTTGGCCAACCGATCCTTCGGCGGCGCCCAGGTTTCGCGCACCTTCTACGCCCGCGGTCAGACCGGCCAGCAACTCCTGCTCGGCGCCTATTCCGCGCTCTCCAAGCAGGTCGGCGCTGGCGCCATCGAGCTTGTGACACAGCATGAGATGGTCGATCTCGTGGTCATCGACGGCCACGCGAAAGGCGTCATCACCCGCGATTTGGTCACCGGCAAGTTCCACCGCCACTCCGGCGATGCCGTCGTGCTCGCCACCGGGGGCTACGGCAACGTGTTCAATCTTTCCACCTACGCGCGCGGTTCCAACGCCACCGCGATCTGGCGCGCCTACAAGCGCGGCGCCTGTTTCGCCAACCCGTGCTACACGCAGATCCACCCGACCTGCATCCCCGTCACCGGCGATTACCAGTCGAAGCTCACGCTCATGTCCGAGTCGCTGCGCAACGACGGCCGCATCTGGGTGCCGAAGAAGGCCGAGGATTGCCCGAAGAATCCCAACGACATCCCTGAGGCGGATCGCGACTACTACCTCGAGCGCATCTATCCTTCGTTTGGCAACCTCGCGCCCCGCGACGTGGCCTCCCGCGCCGCGATGCGCATGTGCGACGAGGGCCGCGGCGTCGGTGAGTCCGGTCTCGGCGTTTACCTCGATTTTGCCGACGCCATCCAGCGCTACGGCAAACAGGCCGCCGCCCGCGCCAACATCGCCCAACCCTCCGCCGCGCAGATTCTGGAAATGGGCGAGGCCGCGGTGAAAGAACGCTACGGCAATCTCTTCGATATCTACCACGAGATCACGAACGAGAACGCCTACAAGCAGCCGATGCGCATCTACCCGGCCGTGCACTACACCATGGGCGGGCTCTGGGTGGACTATAACCTGATGTCCAACGTCCCGGGTCTCTTCGTGCTCGGCGAAGCCAACTTCTCTGACCACGGTGCTAACCGCCTCGGCGCTTCCGCGCTGATGCAGGGTTTGTCCGACGGCTATTTCGTCCTGCCCAATACGATCAACGGTTATCTCGCCGGCCAGAAGCCGAACAACAAGCCGTCAACCGACGCGCCGGAATTCGCTGAAGCCGAGACGCGTTCGTCCGCCGTGATCAATCGCCTGATGGGCGTGAAGGGCAAAGAACCCGTCAATTATTTCCACAAGCGCCTCGGCCTCATCATGTGGAAGCGCTGCGGCATGGCGCGCACCAAGGAAGGCCTGCAAAAGGGCATCGAGGAGATCAAGGCCCTGCGCGAGGAGTTCTGGGCCAACATCAACGTTCCCGGCTCCGCCGACAATCTCAACCAAGCCCTGGAACGTGCGAACCGCGTCGCCGACTTCATCGAGCTCGGCGAACTCATGTGCCGCGACGCCCTCACCCGCGAGGAGAGCTGCGGCGGCCACTTCCGCGAAGAATACCAACACCCGGACGGCGAATGCCTGCGCGACGACGAGAAGTATTCGCACGTCGCCGCTTGGGAATTCCAAGGCGACGGCAAGGACCCGCTCCGCAACGTCGAGCCGCTCAACTACGAATTCGTAAAGATGAGCGTGCGCTCCTACAAGTGATCCGCCCGGCCCAACCCGCATCCCTTCCCTCCGATGGTCGCTGACAATCCTTCCTCCAAGAACATCTCGGTCACCCTGCGCATCTGGCGTCAGGCTGCGGCGGACCAGCCGGGTCGCTTCGTCGAGTATCAGGCGCAGAACTGCAACCCGAACATGTCGTTCCTCGAGATGCTCGACGTCGTGAACGACGACCTTGAGCGCCGCGGCGAGGATCCGATCGCGTTCGCTCACGATTGTCGCGAAGGCATCTGCGGCACCTGCTCTCTCGTCATCGACGGCAAGCCGCACGGCCCGCACACGGGCATCGCCTCCTGCCAGACCTACATGCGCAGCTTCGAGGACGGTGCGGTGATCACCGTCGAGCCGTTCCGCGCGGAACCTTTCCCGGTCATCAAGGACCTCGTCACCGACCGCTCTGCCTTCGACAAGATTCAGCAGGCGGGCGGCTTCATCAGCATCCGCACGGGTGCCGCGCAGGACGCCAACGCGCTGCCGATCTCGAAGGAGAACGCGGACCTTGCGATGGACGCCGCCGCGTGCATCGGCTGCGGTGCCTGCGTCGCGGCCTGCAAGAACGCGTCGGCCATGCTCTTTGTCTCGGCCAAGGTCTCGCAGTATGCGCTCTTGCCGCAGGGCCAGCCCGAACGTGATACGCGCGTGCTGAACATGGTGGCGAAGATGGACGAACTCGGCTTCGGCAATTGCACGAACCAATTCGAATGTTCCGCTGCGTGTCCCAAGCTCATCTCGCACGACTTCATCGCGAAGATGAACCGCGAGTATCTCGGCGCGAGTTTCCGCGCGGCCTTCAAGGCCAAGCCGGCGGCTAATTCCGGCGGCGCCTGACGCGGCGTTTCCGCGCAAGTTTGGAGGAGGCAGGAAAGTTTTTGCGACTTTCCGCGGCCCGCCGGGTTTTCATGGCAACACTCGTTTCAACCATGAAAACCAACCTCTACATCGGATTCGTCCTTATCTGCGGCCTGGCCGCCCTCGCCCTCGGTGGCGGTGTGGCCGCCGCCCTCTCCGTGGTGTGCGTCGCCGGGATCCTCGGCACCGCCTGCAACGACTATGCCGTTGTCCGCGTTTAACTCCTGCGGTCCGGCGGCTTGATCTCCGCCGGGCTGCACTGGAAGCGGTCCCTGCTCACGCGGGGGCCGCTTTTCTGTTTATTGCAGCAAAGTCGACAGGTCGATCGTGCCACTGGCCTCGGCCGGGATGCGCTCAGTGTCGTCGCCCTTCCGGTAGGTGAGCACGCTGACGAGCTTGTAGCTCACCGAACGGTCCTGGCCCATGCGGGCGAGCTGGTTCACCAGTGGGACATTCTCCAGAAACACGACGACCTCCTGCGTGACCGTGCTCGCCGGGGGAAGGCCGACGGCCTGGTTACTGACGGCTTTGCCCACGTAGGAGCCGTTGAGGTAGAGCTTGTGGCTGGTGTCCGAGAACGCGACCGGGACGACGTTCTCGTTGAAGTAGCGCACGGTCATCACCGCGCGGGATTCCAGCAGGGTGCTGCCGGCGGGTCGGAGATCGACCACCGACACGGAAATTTCGCCCACGCTATAGCGGGTCTGGCAACCGGACGCGAGGAGGCCGCACAGCAGGGCCAGCACCGAAAGAAAACGGATTGAGGTCATGCCCGAATGACAACGACCGGTCGTCCCGACCGCAAGACCGCGTGAAGCGGTGTGCCTCAGAAAACCGAGAGCGCCTTGGCGCTCTCAATCGCGATCCAGGCAAATCCGGCGGCGGCCAATGCCACCAAGCCGTGGCGCAACAGCCGGCGGCCGCGCATCACCGTGTCGTGGAAATGGGTGTCGAGCGTCTTGCGATTGCTCGAGGCCATGAAGCTCACGAAGCGCGGGTCCCGCAGGGAGCGGCGACGATCCTGCTCCAAACCCAAGCGGATGGCAGGACGGTGCAGGAAATTGATCAGGGCGCGCAACACACCGCCATTGGCAAAATTCGCCCCTGCCTTTTCAAGGTCAAACTCGCCAAGCGCGCGGTTTTGACATCATTTTTCCGGCGGCCCCATGCACCACTTCCACTACACGAACCAGAATCTGCACTGCGAGTCAGTTGACCTCGCGGCGGTGGCGCGGCTCTACGGGACCCCCACCTACGTCTACAGCGCGACGACCATTGCGGACAATTACCGCCGGCTGGCCACCTGTCTCCCGGGGCTTGATGTGGGCATCTGCTATGCCGTGAAGGCCAACTCCAACCTCGCCGTGCTGCGTCACCTCCACCAGCTAGGCGCGGGGTTTGACTTGGTCAGCGGCGGCGAAATCCGCCGGGTGCTCGCAGCTGGAGGGGATCTTTCGCGAAGTGTCTTTGCCGGGGTGGGCAAGTCGGAGGACGAAATCCGGCTCGCCCTTGAGCACGGGGTGATGGCGCTGCACGTCGAGAGTGAGCCCGAGCTGGCCCGCATCAACCATGTCGCCGGCACCCTTGGCCGGCCGGCCCCGGTGGCCCTGCGGATTAATCCGGACGTCGACGCCAAGACTCACGCCAAGATCACCACGGGCAAGCGCGGCAACAAATTCGGCATCCCTCTGGCCCAAGCCGAGCGTATCCACGAGGCCTTGGGCAAGCTCCGGCACGTGACCCTTCGGGGCGTGCAGATGCACATTGGCTCGCAGCTGACCGAGGTCGGACCGTTTGTGGACGCGGTGGCCAAGGCCGCTCCGTTCGTGGCCGAGTTGAGACGCGCCCATGGTATCGAGTATTTCTCCATCGGCGGGGGCATGGGCGTGGTTTACGACGACGCGTTGGCCAGCGGCCGAGCCGAGTGGTGGGACGCCAAGCCCGTGGCCCAGCGGCCGCTCACCCCCGAAGTTTACGGCGAGGCATTGCTACCGCTGCTGCAGCCGCTAGACGTGAGAATCCTGCTGGAGCACGGGCGTTTCCTTGTCGCCAACGCCGGGGTCCTGCTGTCCCGGGTGGAACACCTCAAGCGCGGCGACGGCAAGGCCTTCTTGGTGATCGACGCCGGCATGAACGATCTGCTGCGACCGGCGCTTTATGACGGCCGTCACGAGATTGTGCCGCTCCAGCGCGACACGTCCCGTCGAGCGCTGGTGGCAGACGTGGTCGGTCCCATCTGCGAAAGCAGCGATTGCTTTGCGCGTGACCGCCAATTGCAGGAGCTGGGCGAGGGCGAGTTGTTGGCGCTGATGAGCGCAGGCGCCTACGGATTTTCGATGGCCAGCCGCTACAACAGCCGGCCGCTGCCGGCCGAGGTTTTGGTGCAAGGTAGCGCGTTCGAGATGGTTACGGCGCGAGAAACCTTCGCCCAAATGACGGCCAACGAAAAAATCCCTGCCTTTCTCGAAGGTTAAGGCCTTGGAAAAAAATCGTGCTCCCGCGCGAGAAGCGCCTTAACCCTTGGGCATGAAGTTCACGGTTATTGGAGCGGGCGCCTGGGGCACGGCCTTTGCCGTGCACCTGGTTCGTTCCGGTCACCCCGCGACTTTGGTGCCTCGTCGACCTGAACACGCTGCCGCTTTGGCGGCCAGCCGGGAGAACGCCGACTACCTGCCCGGAATCTCGCTGCCGGACGGCCTGTCAATCACCGCCGATTTGGCCGCGTCGCTCAATTTGACCAAGGTAATCCTCTTGGCCTGTCCCTCCCATGCGCTCCGCGATACCTGCCAGAGTATCCGTTCCGCGCTGCCGGCCGGTGCTGCGCCGGCCTTGGTGTTGAGTTTGGTCAAGGGCTTGGAAATCGGCACGCACAAGCGGCCGTCTGAAATCATCGCTGAAATCTTGCCCGGGATTCCCGTCGGGGCATTGACGGGCCCGACGAATGCCGAGGAAGTCGCCGGCCGGCGACCCGCGGCCATGGTGCTCGCTAGTGCCCAGCCGGCGTCGTCGCTCCGGGAGGTTCAGGCCGCGCTCAGCAGTCCGATGCTCCGGGTCTACACCGGCGAGGATCTCGTGGGCGCCGAACTGGGCGGTTGCCTTAAGAATATCTACGCCATCGCGGCGGGTTGTTGCGACGGCCTCAAGTTGGGCGACAACGCTCGGGCCGCACTGCTCACGCGCGCGTTGACGGAGATGGTCCGCGTCGGCGTCGCCCTCGGGGCGCACCCGGAGACGTTTTACGGCCTTAGCGGTTTCGGCGACCTCGTCGGCACCTGCCACGGTGCGTGGAGCCGGAACCGGCAGTTCGGCGAGCAGATCGGCGCCGGTGCCCATGCCGCCGAAGTCATTGCCGGTCGCAAGACCGTGGTTGAAGGCTACCGGACCACGCGAGCCTTCGCCGAGTTGTGCCAGGAGCGGGACATCGATGCGCCCATCCTGCACGAGATTCATGCGATCCTCTACGAGGACAAGGCCCCGGCCTCAGCCCTGCAGGCCCTGATGAATCGCGGCCTTAAGAGCGAGACGGCCACGCCCTTTCCCGGCGTGACTACCTAAGTCACTTCGCCCGGAGCTCGCGCGGGAAGCGGATGTGCTCCACGACTTCCTGCACGTCGGCCGGCGGCGGTGGGGTGAAACGCGCGATGAGCTGGGCCACCGCGACGTTGAGCAGCATGCCCACGGCGCCGATGCCTTCAGGTGAAATGCCAAACCACCAATGCGCGGGGTTGTTGTTCTCGGGGTGGACGAACTTGAACCAGATGATGTAGGCGGCGGTGAAAACGATGCCGACCACCATGCCGGTGATCGCACCCTCGCGGTTCATGCGTTTTTGGAACACGCCCATGATGATCGCTGGAAAGAATGACGCGGCGGCGAGACCGAAGGCGAAGGCCACGACCTGCGCGACGAAGCCCGGCGGATTGATGCCGAAGTAGGCGGCGATGATCACGGCCACGCCGGCGGCGGCGCGGGCGCAGTTGAGTTCGCCCTTTTCCTTGATGTCGGGCTTGACCCAACACTTCACAAAGTCGTGGGCAAAGGCGGTGGAGATCACGAGCAGCAGGCCGGCGGCGGTCGACAGTGCGGCGGCCAGGGCGCCGGCCGCAACCAGGCCGATGACCCAGTTAGGCAGCTTGGCGATTTCGGGGTTGGCGAGAACCATGATGTCGCGGTCGATGGTGAGTTCGTTGCCCTGCCAGCCCGCGGCGGTGGCCTTGGCTTGGAAGGTGGCGTCCTTGCTCTGGTCGTTGTAATACTGGATGCGCCCGTCGCCGTTCTTGTCGGTGAAGGTGATCAGGCCCGTCTTCTCCCAGTTCTTGAACCACGCCGGCACCTCGGCGTAGGAGGCGTTGTTGACCGTGGTCAGCAGGTTCGTCCGGGCGAACGCGGCGACGGCCGGGGCCGTCGTGTAGAGGAGGGCGATGAACAGGATCGCCCAGAACGCCGAGGAGCGCGCGGCCTGCACGCTCGGCACCGTGTAGAAACGCACGATGACGTGGGGCAGGCCGGCGGTGCCGACCATGAGCGCGAGCGTGATGGCGGCGACGTCGATCGTCGGCCGCACGCCGGCGGTGTAGGCCGCGAAGCCCAGCTCGGTGCTGATGCCGTCGAGCTTGTCGAGCAGGTTGACCCCGGAGCCGTCGGTGAGCGCGGCGCCAAAGCCCAACTGCGGCACGGCATTGCCGGTCATCATGATGGCGATGAAGATCGCCGGCACCATGTAGGCGAAGATGAGCACGCAATACTGCGCGACCTGCGTGTAGGTGATGCCCTTCATGCCGCCGAACACCGCGTAGCAAAACACAATGCCGGTGCCGATGATCACGCCGGTGTTGATGTCGACCTCCAGAAAGCGCGAGAACACGATGCCCACGCCGCGCATCTGGCCAGCCACGTAGGTGAATGAGACCGCGATCGCACAGAGCACAGCGACGATGCGGGCGAACTGCGAGTAGTAGCGGTCACCGACAAAGTTGGGCACGGTGAATTTGCCGAACTTGCGCAGGTAGGGCGCGAGCAGGAGTGCCAGCAGCACGTAGCCTCCCGTCCAGCCCATGAGGTAGACGCCGCCGTCGCGGCCCATGAACGAGATGATGCCCGCCATCGAGATGAAGGATGCGGCGCTCATCCAGTCCGCGGCCGTCGCCATGCCGTTGTGCACGGGATGCACGGACGAGCCGGAGACGTAGAACTCGCTCGTGGAGCCAGCGCGGGAACGCCAAGCGATGTAGAGGTAAAGGGTGAAGGAGAGACCGACAATCAGGACGGTCCAGGCGAAGACGCTCATGGTTGGGGCAAAGGGGTGGGGTGGAAAGGCGCGGTCCGAGGCTTAGTCCTCGTGCACGTGGTATTTACGATCGATGTGTTTCATCGCGCGGGCGTAGATGAAGATTAGGGCGACGAAGACGTAGATCGAACCTTGCTGCGCCATCCAAAACCCGAGCTTGAAGCCGCCGATCCGGATGTGGTCGAGCTGATCCACAAAGAAGATCGAACAGCCGAATGAAACGAATGCCCACACGCACATGAGGCCGACAATCAGCCGGAGGTTGGCCCGCCAGTGCGCCCGGCGGTTTTCAGGGGTAGCCATGGGTCAAGCAATGGCCGGCGCCGGTAGCGGGTCAACCGCCGAGTGGGTCATCACCCGGCCGGGCGCAACCGGGGCTGCGCGCGCACGTGGGCCGCGTGCACGGCGGTGTAGGTTTCGTCGACGAGCGCATCGGCGGATTCATCGTCCATGAATCCGGCGGCAAACTCCGCCGGAAAGGCGAGACGGGCGGTCTGGCGAAAGCCTGCGATCAACTCGCGCGGATTCTCGTCGCCCACCGCAATGCGAATGGTGGTGGGGCTGATGCCCGCGGCCCGGAGCGCGTCGGCACTCAGCTCGCTGTGCGACGTGAGCGCCGGACAAAGCACGACAGTGTTGTTCTGACCAAGCGACACCATGTGGCCGAACATCGGCGACAAGGAGTCGAAAAAGCGTTGGAAAACCGCACGGTCGAGCCCGGCGGATTCGAAATCGATCGTGAAGAGTGGCGCCGGCAGGCCGAGGTGGCTGAGACGCCGGCACAACGCGTGATTCTCGGCTTCGGGTAGCGCGGGGCAATGGACGTTGATCTGGGGATGCGCATTGAGCCAGCGCGCGAGGATCACGGTGTTGATGCACTTCTGCAGCATGCGCACCTCGAGCGTCTTCATGCCGCTGAGCACTTCGAACGCTTTGTCGGCCTCAAGGAACGCGCCCTTGATGTAATAGACGTTCCAAAAGAGCGTCGTCTCCCAGCCGGGATCGCCCTTGGGCGTGAACATGTCGGCATTGCGGCCGATGACCACGCCGGCGGTCGTGTTGCCGTCGCCGGTGAGGTCCTTGGTGTAACTGTGGATGACGAAGTCCGGACGCTCCGCGGGTTCGGGGCGTTGCAACGGCCGCACGAGAAACGGCGTGCCAACAGTGGCATCGAGAATGACGGTGAGCCCGGCGGCGTGGGCGGCACGGCAGATCGCGGGCACGTCGAGGAACCAGCCGTGGGGATTGCACGGGCTCTCGAGGTAAACGTAGACTCGGCGGCCGCGCGCCAGACGGCGGGCGTGCTTGGTTTGCGCCGCGGCGAGCGCGTCGGCGAAGTCGGCTTCGGTCGTGCCGTCGAAGAATTCCACGCCGACGTGCAGGTTGGCGCGGCGGGCGAACCAGTCGTGCAGGAGCTGGTAGGTGCCGCCGTAGACGTTGCGCGAAGCGAGAATTACGTCCTCGTGGCCGATGAGGTGAGAGAGCACGCCGTCGATTGCGGCCATGCCGCTGTTGAAATTCCACGCGAGGTAGTCACCGGCTTGGTCGCCGGCCTCGACATCGACAATGTGGTTCGCGAGCGCGATCGACGTGGGGTTCAGCAACCGCGAATAGATCTCGTGGAGAAACTCCCGGCCTTGGAACGCGTCGTCGATCCACTCCGAGCACGCGAAGATGTAGGTGGCCGTGCGCGTTATGACGGGATTCGCGGAGAACAGCGCGGCAACGTTGTCGAAGGTCGGGTAGGGCCCCTTGGCCAAAGTGGTCGCGGTGGAGTGGCCGAGACTCTGGTAGACCTTGCGGGTCGGGTTCTGCAACGTGTCGAGGAGCTTCGCCAACTGGAAGGCGAGGAACTTCTTGGCGTTGAACAGGGCGACGCGGTCGTGGCCCGGGAGCGTGGCCAGCTCGCGCAGCGTCAACCGCCACAGCGTCTCGACGTCGTCGTGCGCGGCATAAAGGCGCGCGGCGAGACGTTGCATGGCGATGCCGATTTCCGAATCCGGCGGCAGATGAAAGTGCGCCACCTGCTCAGCGGCGAGGGCGGCGGGGGTGGAGGCGCGGGTGGTTTTGCGTCGGGGGGAGAGGACGCGACGGGAGGGGTGCTTCATGCCCGTTTATGACACAACGGGCCGGGTGGACTCCACTGCAATCCGGCGGATGCCGGAGGAGAAATCAGTTGTCCTTGGCCTGCTCGATTACGGACACCTTGCCCTCGACGAAGGTGATGCGGATCCGCTCGTCGATCCGGTCCCGGTAAACTTCGACCCGCATCGGCTCATAGTAGATGAAGTATTTTTTGGTGATGGGGTCGAACTCCACCATGCGCCGGTAACCGACATGCTCCGTCCCGCGGTATTCGGAGTAATAGGAATTATAAATCCAGGTTTCCTTGCGGCCTTTGGCGGTGACTTCCTCCGTGCGGCGGTCGGGGCTGCCCAGCGCGATGTAGACCATGTCGGGCGTGTAGCCGATCTCGACCACGCCTTCCTTGAGCTTGGCCTGCGTGGGGGCGTCGAGGGCATCAAACACCGCGGACTTTTGCGCGACGCGTTTCTCGAACGTGCTGCAGCCGGCGAGCGCGAGGGCGACGGCGGCGAAAAGCAGGCGGGGGAGGTGCATGGGAAACAACATGACGGCGGCCAGACGTTTGGCAAATTCGCAGCGACCCGCAAAACCGGCTTG
This sequence comes from Opitutaceae bacterium, assembly GCA_029979145.1. GTDB lineage: Bacteria > Verrucomicrobiota > Verrucomicrobiia > Opitutales > Opitutaceae > Cephaloticoccus. Next base: position 15,471 of record JAPOIC010000001.1, on the reverse strand, counting down.
GCGTTCCCGGGAGCGGTCCGTCACGATGACCGCATGATTCATGCGGGATTGGTCTCGGTTACGTTTCGCAAGCTGTCGCCAACGGACATTGTCGCCTTGGTGCGTGAAGCCGGCTTGGCGGGCATCGAGTGGGGCGGCGATATCCACGTTCCCCACGGCGAACTGCCGAGGGCGCGGGAGGTGCGCGAGCTAACCCACGAAGCCGGTCTCGGGGTTTCGGCCTACGGCAGCTATTACCGCGTCGCCAACAGCGAGGACAACGGCCTGCCCTTCGGGCGTGTGTTGGAAACGGCGATCGAGCTGGGCGCCCCCGTGATTCGCGTCTGGGCCGGCACTGCCGGCTCCGAGGCCATTGGCGAGGACGCACGCTGGCGGGTGGTGACCGATTTGCGGCGCATCGCCGACCTCGCCGCCAAGGCGGGCGTGCGCGTGGCCACGGAATTTCACGGCGGCACGCTGACGGACACCAACGCGTCCACCAACCAGCTGATGCTCGAGGCCGAGCATCCCAATCTCTTCACCTACTGGCAGCCGTTGACCGGCATGTCGGACGAAACCTGCCTGGAGGCCCTGGACCAACTCGCGCCCAAGCTTTCTCACCTGCATGTGTTTCACTGGAACACCCCGCAGGACCGCCGGCCGTTGGCGGAAGGCGCGGAGCGCTGGCGGAAATTCTTGGCCGCCGCCCGCCGGGCGCCCGGTGATCGCGGGGCAATGCTGGAGTTTGTGCGCGACGAGGCACCGAAGAATTTCCTGCGCGACGCAGCCACGCTCAAGGCGCTGCTGGCCGAGACCGCCTGAGCCAGCTCAGTTGTCGGTTTCGACCGCGGCCACAGCTTGGCGGGGCGGCACGGTCAGCGTGCGCCGATTGCGCTGCACGGTGATGATGATGACCGAAGTGATGATCACGCTCGCAGCGCCGAAGGTGCGCGCGGTCACGGGTTCGTCGAGCAGCCACCAGCCGAGGAAGACCGCGACGATTGGGTTTACGTAAGCGAAGGTCGCCGCCAGCGCCGGCGGGACGTTTTTCATAAGCCACACGAACGTCGAAAAGCCCACGAGCGAGCCGACTACGATAAGGTAGACAAACGCGGTCCATGAGCGGTCGGACACGGATGCGAAATCGAAACGCGCGACATCGCCAGTGGCGAAGGCGGTGAGCGTCAGCGCCAGCCCGCCACCCAGCATTTGGAGGGCCGCGGCCTGGAAAGGATCCGGGCTGCTCTTGGCGTGGCGTGAGTAAATCGAGCCGACGGACCAGCACACGCAGGAAAACAGGATGGTGGCGACGCCGTAGAACGGCAGGCCGGTTTCCACGGATGATTCCCACGGTGCCGCCAGCCAAGCGACGCCCGCCAGACCGAGCAGCAAGGCGGTGATGATCATGGTGGTGGGACGCTGGCCTCCGGGCCAGGCCCATTCGGTGAGCACGATGAACAACGGCCCGATGCCGATGAGCAGGGCGGTAATTCCGGAAGGAATAACCTGTTCGGCCCAAGCCACGAGTCCGTTGCCGCCCAGCAGCAGGAGGGTGCCGATGATGGTGTTGTCGATCAGTTGGCGGCGGGTGGGCCACGCGGCGCCCCGCCAGCGCAGAAAAACAAACAAGAAAGCGCCCGCGATCAGGAAGCGGAGGGCGGCCATCGCGAACGGCGGCATGGTTTCCACCGCAACCTTGATCGCCAGGTAGGTGCTGCCCCAGACCAAGTAGATGGTGCCGAGGGCAAGGCCGGCGGAAGACTTGGCGGGGGCAGAGGGCGTCACAGGTGCCGAACTGAGCGCAGGGCCGGCGAAACTGCAACCCCGGCGACGAGACCGTCTCGATGGCCATTCTGGACAAGATTAAATCCAACCTTTGACGGATTGACGAACGGGCGCCCCACACCGGGGCGCCTGTTTCGGATACGGAGTTGCAATGCCGGGGAAATCCGCGACCCTGACCGGTTTCATCATGTTCAAGAAGCTCATCGCGAAACTCCGCGGCACCGCGGCTCCCAAGCCCGCAGCGAAATCCTCTCCGCAGTCCGACTCCAAGCCCGCCGCCCAAAACTCGCGCCGTGACCGTCCGGCCCGCGAGGACCGCCGCAAGTCCGGCGGTGATCGTCCTGACCGTGGCGAAGGTCACTCCAATCGCTCCGAAGGCCGTTCGGAAGGGCGCTCCGGCGGCCGCCGTGGCCGTGGTGGCTCCCGCCGCCGTGACGACGACCGTCCGGCCCGCCGGGACTCCGATTTCGAGCACCCGCGCCGTGAGCCGATCAAGCCGGCCGTGCCGGTCGACGTGCCGAAGATGGACACGCCGTTCTCCAAGCTCGGCCTGTCCGACGCGCTCGCCTTTGCTGTGCAGGAAATGGGCTACGTCGAGCCCACACCGATCCAGGCGCAGTCGATTCCGGTGATTTTGGAGGGCAAGGACCTCATCGGTTCCGCCCAGACCGGCACCGGCAAGACCGCGGCGTTTGCCCTGCCGATCATCCAGCGCCTCGGCGGCCACGGTCCGCTCCGCTGCCTCGTGCTCGAGCCGACCCGCGAGCTCGCCCTGCAGGTCGAGGAAGCGTTTCAGAAATACGCCAAGTTCACCGACCTCAGCGTGACGATCGTCTACGGCGGCGTCGGCTACGGCAAACAGCTCGAGGATCTCAAGCGCGGCGTCGACATTCTCGCCGCCACTCCGGGTCGCCTGCTGGACCATTTGGAACAAGGCAACTGCTCCCTGCGCGACGTCGACATCCTCGTGCTCGATGAAGTCGACCGCATGCTCGACATGGGCTTCCTCCCGGACGTGAAGCGCATCGTGCAGCAGACGCCGTCGGCGCGCCAGACCCTGTTCTTCACGGCGACCCTGCCGCCCGAGATCGCTTCGCTCGCCAGCTGGGCGCTGCGCGATCCGGTGCGCGTGGAGATCGGCCGCCAGCGTTCGCCCGCGGAAACCGTGGCGCATGCGTTTTATCCCGTCGTGGCCTCGCAGAAGTTTGAGCTGCTCCAGCTCCTCCTCGAGCAGACGGAGTTCAAGAGTGTCATCGTGTTTACGCGTACCCGCATGGGCGCCGACCGCATCGCCTCGCGCCTTCGCAGCTCAGGCCACTCGGTGGGCGTGCTGCACTCCGACCGCAGCCAGCGTGAGCGTGTCGAAGCCCTGGAAGGTTTCAAGACCGGCAAGTTCGAGCTACTCGTCGCCACCGACATCGCGGCCCGCGGCCTCGACATCGCCGGTGTCTCGCACGTGGTGAATTACGATGTGCCGGAAAACGCCGAGGACTACGTCCACCGCATTGGTCGAACCGGCCGCGCGCAGAACACCGGCGACGCCTTCACCCTCGTGACCGAGGACGACGTCCGCGACGCGCGCAGCATCGAGCGCTACATGGGCGTTGGCGTGAAGCGAAAGAAAATCGACGGCTTCCCCTACATCTACTCCGCGCTGTTTGACGAAAATGCGCAGACCGCGCCGGTGAAGCCGGCCTCACGCCTGCATCGCGGCATGCGCCGCTGAGCCGCTACGCGCCGCTCCGGCGATAGCTGCCGGGCGGCATGCCGCTGTGCCGGCGAAAAACCCGGCACAGGTAGTTTTCGTTGGGAAATCCGCATCGCGCCGCGATGTCCTTGAGCGGCAGCCGCGTCCCGCGCAGCAACCGCGCGGCCTCCCGCACGCGTTGTTCCACCAACCACGCCGCCGGGGGCAACCCGTGTTGGGCGGCGAACAGCCGTGTGAAGTGGAACCGCGAAAGTCCGGCTTGGTTGGCGAGCGCATCAACCGTGAGGGGTCGATGCACGTTTTGCTCGGCGTAGAGACAAGCGCGTTCGATCGCATTGTTGACGTTGCCGGCCGGGCGTGGCGTGCGCGCTTCCGCGGACAGCGCCATGACTTGCTCGTAGGCGAAGGCGGAAGCCTTGAAAGCGCTGTCGATTTCGCCGCGCAGGGCCGCGCTGATCATGCGAACTGCGACGTCCACCGCCGGTGAATCCGGCGCGAGCGTGGCCCAGGAGCCGAGCCGCGTCTCGATGATGCGCCACAGCCGTGAGAGTTCGCGGCCGTGCAAACACACGAAGATGAAGCGCCACTCGCTCGAGTCGGCCGGCAGCCAGTAGTGATTGTCGTCCGGAAAATGCAGCAGCATCGCCTGTCCGGGCAGCACGTCGCGCTCCACGGCGCCGACGCGCAGTCGCCCCCGGCCCGCCAGCGTGTATTGCATCAGTGAAAACTCCGCGCGTCCGCGTTTCTGCCCGTGCCAGCTGTAATCGGTGCTGGTGGCCCGGGCGTGTCCCACGGTGCCGAGCATCGCGCGCAGCGGCACCGTTTTCTCGGTGAAAAACACATGGCGTTCACCGAGCGGTGGGAGGTGATCAGGGGTGAGCACAAAAAGACAAGAAGTAGCACAACCTGACCATGGCAAGACGACAATGGCTCCCGTATGATGCGCACGAAAATATAACCCCGCCCATGTCTTTCAAAATTGCCTTTATCGGAGCCGGCTCAATCGGCTTTACCCGCCGTTTACTCGCCGACCTCCTCACCGTGCCGGAGTTTGCCGGCGTGGAGTTTGCTTTCACCGACATCAACGCCCGCAACCTCAACATGGTCGCCGAGCTTTGCCGCCGTGACATCGAGGCCAACGGCCTGGCGACAAAGATCACCGCCACGACCAACCGGCGCGCGGCGCTGAAGGATGCGAAGTATGTGTTCTGCGTCGTTCGCATCGGCGGACTGGAGGCCTTCAAGCACGATATCGAGATCCCGTTGAAATACGGCGTGGACCAATGCGTGGGCGACACGCTCTGCGCCGGTGGCATCATGTATGCGCAGCGCGGCATCGCGGCGATTCTCGACTTCTGCAAGGACATCCGCGAAGTCGCCGCCCCGAATTGCCTGCTGCTCAACTACGCCAACCCGATGGCGATGCTGACCTGGGCGGCGAACCAGTATGGCGGCGTGCGTTGCGTCGGCTTGTGTCACGGCGTGCAGCACGGTCATTACCAGATCGCGCAGGTGCTCGGCTTGGACCGCAAGGACGTCGACATCATCTGCGCCGGCATCAATCACCAGACGTGGTATGTTTCAGTTCAAGCCAAGGGCCGCGACCGCACGGGCGACCTGCTCAAGGCGTTTGAGAAGCACCCGGAGTATTCCCGCACCGAAAAGGTGCGCATTGATGTGCTGCGTCGGTTTGGCTACTATTCCACCGAGTCCAACGGCCATCTTAGCGAATACGTGCCGTGGTATCGCAAGCGGCCCGCCGAGATCAAACAGTGGATCGACATGGGTTCGTGGATCAACGGCGAGACCGGTGGCTACCTGCGCGTGGTGACCGAGGGTCGCAACTGGTTCCGTGCCGAGTTCGGCCGCGGCAAGCGCCCGGAGCCGATGAGCTACACGCCGGAAAAGCGCAGCGATGAGCACGGCAGCTACATTCTCGAAGGCATGGAAACGGGCCGGATTTATCGCGGCCACTTCAACCTCGTGAACCGCTCGACCATCATGAACCTGCCGCCCGACGCGATCGTCGAGGCGCCGGGCTACGTCGACAAGCACGGCTTCAACACGCCGGCGGTGGGCGATCTCCCGCTCGGTTGCGCGGCAGTGTGCAACGCGAGCATCTCGGTGCAGCGGCTCGGCGTCGAAGCGGCGGTGCACGGCGACGACCAGCTGCTGCGCCAGGCCTTTTTGATGGATCCGCTTGTCGGCGCCGTTTGCAACCCGCCCGAGGTTTGGCAAATGGTCGACGACTTCCTCATCGCCCACGCCGAGTGGTTGCCGCAATACCGCAAGGCCACGCGTGCGGCCAAGACGCGTGCGACCAAGGAGCCGCGGATCAAGACCAAGAATTACCAGGGCGCGGCCCGCGTGCGCACGCGCTCGATGGCCGAGCTCCGCCGCATGGAGAAAAAGAATCCCCGCGCCGGGCATTGAGCGACGGCGCCGCGCGAAACGCGGTTGCCAGCCGGAGCGCGTTCCGGTGGGATGTCGTATTTCATGCAACTCGACATTCCCGCCGGAGACTTTTCCGGCTACATTTTCGACCTCGACGGCACCTTGGTGAACACCATGCCGCTGCACTATGCGGCGTGGCGCGACACGCTCCGCGAATTTGGTCTCGGGCATGATCTGGACGAAGACTTGTTTTACTCGCTCGGTGGCGTGCCGGCCGTGCAGGTGGCGGACATTTTCAACCGCCATCACGGGACCGACTTCGAGCCGGTGGCGTTGCGCGAAGTGAAGGAGCGCCGCTTCACGGCCTTGCTGCCGGCGGCGCCGTTGATTGAGCCAGTGGTCGCGTTTGCGCGGGAAGTCGCGACGCGATTTCCCGTGAGCGTGGCTTCCGGCGGTCCGCGAGACGTCGTGCTCGAGACCTTGGAGAGCCGTGGACTGCTGCCGATGTTTCCCGTTGTGGTGGCGGCCGATGATGTGACTCACGGCAAGCCGGCGCCCGATACCTTCCTGCTGGCGGCGGAGCGCATGGGGGTGACAGCCAACCAATGCCTTGTATTTGAGGATGCCGAACTCGGCATTCAGGCGGCGGAGGCCGCAGGCATGCGCTGGGTGCGGGTGCCGCGTCCGGTCGGCGCATGACCCAAAAGGGTTTTGCGGCGCGGCGGCTTTCTGTTCTCGTGCGAATATGAGCAACATCGCCGATCTGGCCAAACCTGAGGTGCGGACGCAGCCCGTCTACGAGCCGGGCAAGCCGATTGAGGATGTCGCGCGCGAGCTCGGCTTGGATCCTGACGGGATCATCAAGCTGGCCTCGAACGAGAATGCGCTTGGTCCTTCGCCGCTGGCGCTGGCCGCGGCGCAACGGGCCCTCACCGAGGTCGAGCTCTATCCCGATGGTGGTTGTTTTGCGTTGCACGCTAAGCTGGCCGAGAAATGGGGTCTGGCGCCGGGACAATTCGTGCCCGGCAACGGTTCGAACGAGATTATTGAGCTAATTGGTCACGTTTTTCTCCGACCGGGCGACGAGGTGGTCATGGGCGCGCCGGCCTTCATCGTCTACAAGCTCATCACGCTCCTGTTCGGCGCGACACCCGTCGAAGTGCCGCTGGTCAATCATCGCCACGATCTCGGTGCCTTGGCCGCAGCGGTCACCTCGCGCACGCGCCTGATATTTGTACCGAGCCCGAACAATCCCACCGGCACGGCCAACACGGAGGCGGAGTTGCTGGCCTTTGCCCGGGCGCTGCCGGAGCACGTGATCGTGGTCTTTGACGAGGCCTACGCCGAGTTCCTCGAGGAAGCGCCCGATTTGCGGCCCCTGTTGGCCGAGGGCCGACCGGTGATCGGCCTGCGCACTTTTTCCAAGATCTATGGCTTGGCCGGGCTGCGGCTGGGCTACGGTTACGCCGGTGCGGAATTGGCGGGTTTGCTCCACCGCGTGCGGCAGCCGTTTAACGTGAACGCCGTGGCGCAGGCGGCGGCGGTCGCGGCGTTGGATGATGTTGAATTTGTCGAGCGTTGCCGGGCGACCAACGCTGCCGGCCTTCGTCAATTGGAGGGCGGGCTCCAGAAATTGGGGGTCGAATTTGTCCCGAGCGTGGCGAATTTCATTTTGCTGCGCGTCGGTGACGGCGCGCGGGCCTTCGCGGAGTTGCAACGCCAGGGCGTCATCCTGCGGCCGATGCGAGGTTATGGTTTGCCGGAATGGGTGCGTGTGACCGTGGGCACGGCGGAACAGAACGCGCGGTTCCTCGATCTCCTGTCGCCGTTGGTCAGCTGAACCAGCTCATCGGCGGTTGGCGGCGGGGTAGGCTGGCTTCGAGCTCCACCAGATCCTGATGTCGCATTCCCATTAGATGCCCGCCGTCAGCGACGCACTCATCATTCTCCCGCTCGTCGACGGCTCCCTGTTCAATATCTATTTCAACAAGGTCCGTCGCAAGGCGGCCCAGTTCGCCTCGAAGCGCCTGCAGGAGTCCAACGTGCCTGTCTTTGGCGCCATCTTGAATGGCCTCAACGTGGCCGTCTCCGGCTACTATTACGCGCAGTATTACGACAAGTCCTACAAGGACTACTACGTGGTGCAGCAGAACGACGAACAATCCCGGCCCTGAGACCGGGCCCATTCGTCACCCCTTGGCGGCCGCCCGCCGCAGGCGGTCGTTGATCGCGATCGCCAGCGGACCCGACGGGGCCAGTTCGACATGGACTGCCGTGCACTTGCGCTGATCCAGCTCGCGAAGCTTCGCAAACAAGGCATGGGCCGCTTCGGCTTGGCTGCCGTCGGCGGAAAGCCAATGAAGCGGATGCCGCTTCGCCCCGGCTGGCCGGCGGAAATAGAGCCAGGCGTTAGCCCCTGTGGTTGCGACCAGCTGGCTGGGGGGCGGGAGCTTCTCGTGCAACACCACTTTGGCTCGCGGGCTATAGTGTTGGAGCAGCTGGCCGGGGGCCAGTTGCGCTTGGGTCGACGAAGCTGTCGCTCCTGCGAAGTCCTGCACCGGACAACCACTCGCTTGGCGTAATTGCGCCGCCGTGATGGCACCGGGCCGAAGCACGCGCAATCGCCGGGGATCGCGGACATCGACGATGGTTGATTCCAAACCGATGCGGGCGGGTCCGCCGTCAAGAATATAGCCAATCTTGCCCGCGAGGCCTTCCTTGACGTGGGCAGCGGTGGTTGGGCTGACGTAGCCAAATGGATTGGCGCTGGGCGCAGCCAAAGGCAGGCGGCACTGGGCGAGCAGGCGGCGAAACAACGGATGCGCCGGGACGCGCACCGCCACGCTGTCGCCGCCTGCGGTCACAATTTCCGGGACGATGGCCGCCTTAGGCAGAATCATAGTCAGGGGGCCGGGCCAAAACGCTTTGGCCAGACGAAGGGCCGTGGCGTTGGGCGCGGCCACGTCGGACAGCTGCCTGACGTGCTGGAGATGCACAATCAAAGGATCCGTCCGGGGCCGACCCTTGGCGGCAAAGATCCGGGCGCATGCGCGGGCATCCAAGGCGTTCGCCGCCAGGCCGTAGACTGTCTCGGTGGGCACGGCGACGAGATCGCCGTCCTGCAGCCGGCTCGCCAACCGGGCGAGATTGCGGGCCGTGCCGCGGAAGGTCCGGGTCGTTCGGCGTCGGGTCATGGCACAAAAAAGCCGGAGACGGGGCTCCGGCTGATTGAATTGGGTTTCCCCGGGGGATCAGAGCGCCAGCAAGGTGTTGCGGGACTGCTTGATCGTGCGGGTCACGGCGCGCTGCTGCTTGGCGCTGAGGCCGGTATACTTGCGCGGGAGAATTTTGCCGGTGTCGGTGACATACCGGTTCATCATCTGGGGGGCGGTGAACGGGTAATTCTCCGGCGTAAGGCTCTGCTGCTTTTCTTCTGAAGTGCTCATGATTCGAAAGGAACGGCAGAGAATTGGCCGCCGCCCGGGCATGTCAACCCGCATTTTGGCGCGATTTGGAGGGTTGACCGGACCCCAGGGATGGCCGTTCATGCCGTCGCTGGGGCCGTAGCTCAACTGGATAGAGCTGTTCCGTCCTAAGGAAAGGGTTGTGGGTTCGACTCCCGCCGGCCCCACCACTCCCGGTCAACCTCCGGCCCACACGGGTTTTTGCCGCAGATGGTAGAGGCGCTCCCCGGCCTTGGGCTCCAGCAGGATACCCTCGTTTTCCCGCCCGGCGAAATCGGCCGGGTTGATACTCCGCCAGTCCCGATAGCCCAAGTTGACTTCCCGGCACTGGGCTTCGCTCAATCCAGTCGCCAAGGTGACGCGCACGCGCGGCGTTTCGATGCCCGTCGCAGCGTCATAGGTGCCGATTCCGTGAACATGCGTGGAGTGGGCGAGGATGCCCCACGGCTCGTCCTTGAAACGATCCCACTGCTTCAGGAAATAGTCGCGGCAGTGATAGCCAATCCGGCGGATGTGCTCGCCGTGCGTGATGGAAATCTCGTGCAGGTGGGGGGCGTAGATGATCAGTTCGCCGCCGTCGGCTACGATCGGCTCGAGCTTATACATGCATTTGCCGGCGACCCACACCTCGTCATACATCGGCGGCGCACACGACAGCACGGTGTGAAACGGCCGGTCCTTGTAGGTGATGTGAAGCTGTTTTGAGAGCTCGCTGGCTGCATCCCACGCCGCCTCGGGGGTGCCGGCGTAGAGCCCGGCGAGATTGCCGTGGCCCTCCACCACCATTGCGAAACACAACTTGGACACGGGCACCATCGCGCCGGCGCGGTCCACGACTTTGCGAACGGGCGTCCACTTGTTGCCGATGATCATCGGGTTGGTGACGACCGCTCCGAGCCAATGAAAGAAATTCAGAATGCCGGGCCCGCCCACGCCGGGAAACAGGTATTTGTTGCCGCCGGAGAAGCCCACGACCTCGTGCGGAAACACCGGCCCCACGATGATCAACTGGTCATAGTCGAACAGCCGTCGGTTGATGTGCACCGGCACGTCCATCGCGAAGAGCCCGCCGGAGAGCTTCTTGATCTCGTCGGCGGGAATCACGCCGAGGTCACGCAAGGCCGCCGGGTTGTCCCACTCGTGATTGATGAACTCGACCTTGCGGTAGGTCGTCGCGCGCTCCTCCGCGGTGATCTCGACCCGCTGGTTGATGGCGTCGTCGCTCATGGGCGGATGCGTGCCGAGCGCGATCATGACGTCGAACTTGGTCGTCACCCGCCCGATGCGATCAAAGAGAGTCTTGAACATCACTCCCACCGGCGCCGTGCGCGTGCCGTCCGGGATGATCAGGAGAACGCGCTGACCGCGGTAGTCGGCGGGGGCACAGGCGGCGGCCACGATCTCGCCGACTTCGTCAGGGCTAAGTGAACCGGATGGAGCGGCATGGCGGCTGAGACATGGCTGAGGTTCCGTCATAGGCTGGGCTCGATTCGTGTCGCATGCCGCTTGCGGTCACAATGACGGAATGCGGCGCATGGCTTTTGATTGTTTCACGGGGCAAATCGCGCACGCTCGGCTGGCATGGCAACTACCCCCCCTGACTTCCTGCACGCCCTGTTTGGTTTGAGTGGCAAAGTCGCCGTGATCATCGGCGGCACCGGCGAACTTTGCGGCGCAATGGCCGAGGGGCTGGCGGGTGCCGGCGCCGAGGTGGTCATTGTCGGTCGCAATTCCGACAAGGCCGCGGCTCGGATCGAGCGCATCGCTGCTGCGGGCGGCCGGGCTTGTTTTCACGCGGCGGAGGCCACGAGCAAGACCGAGTTGGAGGGCCTGCGCGACGCGGTCATCGCACGCTGCGGGCGAATTGACATCGTGGTCAACGGCGCGGGCGTAAACTCGGCGACGCCGTTCCTTGAGATCACCGATGAGGAGTTCGACCGCATCGTGAACGTGAACCTCAAGGGCGTGATGCTAGGCTGCCAGGTGTTCGGCCGTTACCTCGTCGAGCGCGGGGAGGGAGGCGCGATCATCAATCTCGGCTCGATGTCCGGCGTGGTGCCGCTGTCCCGCGTGTTCACCTACTCGGCGACCAAGGGCGCCGTGCACAATCTGTCGCTCAACCTCGCGCGCGAATGGGCGCCGCACCGCGTGCGGGTCAACGTCTTGGTGCCCGGCTTTTTCCCGGCCGAGCAAAACAAGAAGGTGCTCACGCCGGACCGCGTCGCCAGCATCATGGGCCACACGCCGATGAAACGCTTCGGCGAAGCACGCGAGCTCATCGGCGCGACCCTGCTCCTTGCGAGCGACGCCGCGGGCGGCTTCATCACCGGCGAGGAACTGATCGTCGACGGCGGCTATCACGCGATGACAATCTGAGTTTTTCTCCCATGTCCGCCATCAACACCTCTCTGCTCCGACACGACCTACGCATCGCGCAGAACCCCTGCATCTCGCCGGACTTCTGTCTCGATTGGCCTGACCTGCAGACCGACCTGGCGGCCGGCCGTGCCCGCGAGCATGGGCGTAGTCGGTTCGCCACGGCCGCGGGAGAGTGGACCCTGTGGGAAAATGATCACGGCGACTGCGCGTGGCGGCTGGCCGGCGGCACCGCGACCTTGGATGAGGGCGTGACGCTCGGCGGCGCGACCTATTTTCCCGCGACCTTTGCCAACCTCATCCGGTTGAAAAACCTGATTCAGGAGTACGATGCCGGCTCCACGATTTTCCCCACGGCGACGGTCGCGTTGGGCCGCAGCACGCTCGGCGTAGGCGCGAGATTCACGACCTTGCACTGGCCGGCGGTGGAGTGGGCGATGGCGACGTTGGGAATTGGCCTAACCGCCAACCAAAATTCCATCCCGCGCGAGCTGGTTTATGATGTCGACGCCATGCTCGACGGCCGACTCGACTCGGTGCCGTTTCCTTTTATCGGCACGAACGTGCCCGAGGGTCACCAAGGCCAGAGCGTCGAGGGCATGAGCCACGGTGCAGTGCTGTCCAAGCTCAAGACCGGGTTCCACCGGCGACGCATCGCGTGGTCGTTCAACGCCGATCATCAGCCGATCGGTGGCAAGTTCGACGTCCGCGAAGACGCCTTGGTGCGGGGCTGCCTGCTAGCCAGCTACATCACCTTTGACCTTTCGCCGGAACTTGCGCTGAACCAGCCCGCCGATCCCGCCCAGATCCCGGCGGACGTGGTGAAGCGGACCCGCGACCGCGTGACCGCCGCCGGCGTTACGCTGGACGACAAGGCATTCACGCGTTTGCTCACGACCGTCTGGACGCCGATGCAGAAGATGAAGCGGCGCGACGAGAAATACGCGACCGCGCGCGCCGCGGCGTTCACGACCGACGTTGGCTGCCGCTACCTGCGCGAACTTTCGATCGACGAGCTGCCCGGCCTGACCGCGCCCGAGACGACGGCCATCATGCTCGCGCTCTGCGAGGTGCTGGGCATGCCGGTGCACTTTGTGGCCCCGGCCTTTGGGTTTCAGAAGAACACACCGTATCCGGACAACGCGGCGCTCCGCCGCCTCATCGAGGCGCAATGGGCGGTGTGCGTGCGGTTCGGCGTAAGCATTGGCTTCCACTCCGGCTCCGGAAAATCGGCGGAAAACTATCAGGTGATGGGTCACGTGACCGGCGGCGCGCTTGAGATCAAGACCTCGGGCCGTTACACCTACGAGATGGGCGTGGCGCTCGCGCAGTCGAACGATGGCGCGGACGCGGCGCTCTGGCGCGATTGGTATCAGTTCACGGTCGACATGGCGGTCGCCGGCGGCTTCAGCGCGGATGCCACCGAGCAAAAGATGGCGCGCAGTTTTGTCACCACGACCCTGGCCGCCGCCGGTCGGTCGACGGAGGTCTTCGACTCGCCGGAGTCGTGTCGTGCGGCCCTGGCGGCGCTACCGCCTTCACCGGAGCACATGACGTTTTTCGAATACAACTTTCTTTACGTGCTCGCGGCTGGGGGCCGGCCGGAGAAGTCCGCGCTCGGCGACCACACGGCCGCCGGCTACCGCCAGCGCGCCCGGTTTTACGCCGTCAGTTCTGAGACGCGCCTGCGCTTTTCCCAGCGGATCGCGAGCTATCTGCTGTTCCTCGCGGAACACACGGGTCTGGCGCCGGCTGGGGAATGTCGCGCGGCGGCAACTCGATTGGAAACCTACGCGACGCTCGACGAACTGCTCGCGGATATTGCAGGCTGAAACCTAACGATTCGCCATGAGCCGGTCCTTCATCCACGACGACTTTTTGCTCCAGTCCGACTCGGCGCGTGAGCTCTACCATGGTTTTGCCGCCAGTGAGCCGATCTACGACTACCATTGTCACCTGCCGCCCAAGCTGATCGCGGACAACCATCAGTTCGGCGACTTGGCGGAGATCTGGCTGGGCGGGGATCACTACAAATGGCGGGCGATGCGCACGAATGGCGTGGCGGAGCAGTTTTGCACTGGCGATTCATCCCCGCGCGGAAAATTCGATGCGTGGTGCGCGACCGTGCCGCACACGCTGGGGAACCCGCTCTACCATTGGTCGCATCTGGAACTGAAGCGCGTCTTCGGTCTCGACGTGATCATCAACCTGGCGAGTGCCGACACGATTTGGCGCGAGGCGAACTCGCAGCTCGCGACGCTGCGGGTGCACGACCTGCTCGCAGCCAGCAAAGTAGCCGTGATTTGCACCACCGACGATCCGGCGGATTCACTGTCTGACCACGAACGAATTCGCACGCTCAACCGGCGCACGCGGGTTTATCCGACCTTCCGTCCAGACAAGGCGCTAGGTGTGAACGATCCCGGCGCTTACAACGCTTGGCTGGAGAAGCTTGGCGCGTCGGCGCGCCTGCCGGTGAAGACCTTCGACGATCTTCTCGCCGCGCTCCGCCGCCGCCACGATGACTTTCACGCCATCGGCTGCCGGCTGTCGGATCATGGCCTAGAGCAGTCGCTGGCTGAGCCCTGCGAGGCGGGCGAGGCGGCGAGCATTTTCGCCGCGGCGCGCGCCGGCCGGGCGGCGACACCGGAGGATTGGGCGAAATTCGGCTCGTTCCTCATGTTGGAATTTGGCCGCTGGGACGCGGCGAAAGGATGGACGAAGCAGCTGCATCTCGGGGCGCAGCGGAACAACAACACCCGCCTGCTGCGCCGGCTCGGTCCCGACACCGGCTTTGACAGCATTGGCGACCGGCCGCAGGTGCACGCCTTGAGCCGCTACCTTGATGTGCTAGACGCCACCGACGAGTTGCCGCGCACGGTCCTCTACAATCTCAACCCAGCGGACAACTACGCCTTCGCAACGATGATCGGGAATTTTCAGGACGGTTCGGTGCCCGGAAAATTGCAGTATGGCTCGGGCTGGTGGTTTCTCGACCAGAAGGAAGCGATGGAGTGGCAGCTGGGCGCGTTGATGAACCTTGGGCTGTTGTCCCGCTTCGTCGGCATGCTTACTGACTCACGGAGTTTTCTCAGCTATCCGCGCCACGAGTATTTCCGCCGCGTGTTGTGCAATCTCCTCGGCGGCATGATGGAGCGGGGTGAAATTCCGGCCGATCTCACCTTGGTCGGCGGGATTGTGAAGGCGATTTGCTTTGCCAACGCCCGGGACTATTTCCGGTTGGAGCTAGACCCGAGCTACACAAAAGGCTGATGCGTGATCAGGCGCAGGCCTGCAGGGCTGCGCGGACGTCTGCCGGTAGTTCGGGATTGAGGTGCGCCACGGCCCAGCGGAACAACTGGCGCACCTCGGTTGCCTCTTCCCCGGCGAGGGAGCGATCTTTTTTGTGCACCTGCCGGCCTTGGTTGAGGTGCCGTCGGGTGATGCCGTGTCCGCTGCAGCTCCGGTGCTGCCGAGCGTCGCTCGCCGCTGCCGTATCCTGATCATGGACGACGAGCCGATAATGCGGGAATCGCTGGCGCTGCGCGATTTGGGCCATGAGGTGATCGAGACCGAGGACGGCCGCTTTGCGATCGACCGTTTTCGTCAGAATTGGGAAACCGGACTCAACTTCGATCTTCTCTTCCACGATCTCACGATTCCCGGAGGCTTGGGTGGGTGCGAAACCCTTGAAGTCATCCGCGCCTTCAATCCGGGCGTCTGCGCCGTAGTTATGATCGGCTACACCTACAGCAAGGTCATGGC
>JAPOIC010000153.1 GCA_029979145.1 Opitutaceae bacterium | reverse complement strand
TTCATCTTCAGCAGCTTGGCAGGGGGTAACTTTGTGCCTAGTCTGGGGTTCTTATCACCCTATGAAACTACGCCTGCTCCCCTCCCTGTTGCTCGCGGCCCTTCCGCTTGGCGCGGCGGCGGCCACTACCGAACCCGTCACGGTCGACGGATTCAGCCACGTCAAGACCGTCGGCGATGTCAGCGAATACACCCTCGATGACAACGGCCTGCAGGTCCTGCTCATGACCGACCGCTCCGCCCCGGTCGTCACCTTCATGGTCACCTATCGCGTCGGCTCGCGCAACGAGGTCACCGGCACGACCGGCGCCACCCACCTGCTCGAGCACCTGATGTTCAAGGGCTCGCCCAACTTCAACCGCGACAAGGGCAACAACATCGATCAGGTCCTCGAAGCCCTCGGCGCCCAATACAACGCCACCACCTGGCTCGATCGCACCAACTATTACGCGCAACTCGGCAGCGAGCATTTGGAGACCTACATGGCCATCGAGGCCGACCGCATGCGCAACCTCTGGCTCCGCGACTCCGACCGCCAGCCCGAGATGACCGTCGTGCGCAACGAATTCGAAATCGGCGAGAACGATCCCACGCAGGTGCTCGACAAGGAGATGACCGCCGTCGCCTACCTCGCCCACCCTTATCACCACAGCACGATCGGCTGGCGCTCCGACATCGAGGGCGTCTCCATCGGAAAGCTCCAGCAGTTCTACAACACGTTCTACTGGCCGGACAATTCCACCGTCACGATAATCGGCGACTTCGATCCCGCCGAGGCGCTGATCCTCGTGAAGAAATACTACGGCGCCTACCCCAAGGCCCCGAATCCCATTCCCCAAGTTTACACGGTTGAGCCGGAGCAGACCGGCCAGCGCCGCGTTCTGGTGAAGAAGGCCGGCCAGCTCGGCGTCGTCGGCATCGCCTACAAGAGCCCCTCCGCCCGTCACGAGGACCAAGCCGCCCTCCAAGTGCTCGGCAGCATTCTCACCAGCGGCAAGAACAGCCGCCTCTACCGGGCGCTCACCGACCAGACGCTCACCACCGACGTCTCCGACTACGTCGGCTTCTTCCACGATCCGTCGCTCGTCAACCTCTGGGCCAATCTTGCCCCGGGCGTCACCCACGAGCAGGTGGAAAAGATCATCGTCGACGAAGTGGAAAAGCTGAAGGCCGACGGCGTGACCGCGGCCGAGGTCAACGCCGCGGTGCGCAAGAAACTCGCCGACATCGCCTTTGCCCGCGACGGCTCCTTCAACATCGCCAGCAGCATCAATGAGTGCATCGCCGCCGGTGACTGGACGCTCTACTACACCCTCGAGGAGGACTACGCCAAGGTCACCCCCGAGGACGTGCAGCGCGCGGCCAACCGTTACCTCGTCGAGGACCAAAGCGTCGTCGGCTGGTTCGTCCCGCTCGTGCCAGCCGCCGAGTAACCTTCCTTCCCCCAACCTTCATGTCATTTCCCATGAAAACTCTCCGCCTTCTCCTCCTGCTGGTCACGCTGGGACTGCCCTTCGCCCGCGCCGGCATCGCCGACAACATCGTCCGCGACGACATCAACGGCATTGATCTCGTCACCCTGAAGACCGGCGTCAAAAACGTCGTCACGATCAAGGGCACGCTGCCGCTCGGTAACGTTGCCTCGCCCCCGGACAATCCCGCGCTCGCCATGCTCACCGGCAGCATGCTCGACAAGGGCACGGTCTACCACGACAAATACACCATCGCCGGCCAGCTCGAGAGCGTCGGCGCCAGCCTCAGCTTCGGCGTGGGCAACGAAACCCTCGGCATCAACGGCAAGTGCCTCACCAAGGATGTGCCGCTCGTCATCTCGCTGATCGCCGAGCAGCTCCGCGAACCCGCCTTTTCGGCGGAGGAGTTTGAGAAGGTGAAGAAACAATACATCGGCGCGCTGAAACAGGCCCTCGACAACACCAATCAGCAGGCTTCCGACAACTTCACCCGCGCAGTCTACCCCGTGGGGCACCCGAATCGCAAAACCCCGACCACGGAAATGTTAGAGGCGGTCGAGCGCACCGCGCTCGACGAGGTCAAGGCCTTCTACGCCGAATACTACGGCCCCGCCCACCTGACGCTCATCCTCGTGGGCGATGTGGATTCGGCCGCCACGGAAACGAACGTCACCGAGTCCTTCGCCGGGTGGACCGGCGGCAAGCTGCCCGCCGTCCTCGACGTCACCGGCGGCGACCTCGACACCGCGCGCGAACAAACCGTGTTCATGGCCGACAAGACCAATGTCACCGTCGTCTGGGGCCAGGCCACCGGCCTGCGTTACAGCGATCCGGGCGCCCTCGCGCTGCGCGTCGGCACCGACATCCTCGGCGGCGGTTTCAGCGCGCGCCTCATGGGCAACGTCCGCGACAAGGAAGGTCTCACCTACGGCATCTACGGCTTCATGACCAACGACAACCTGCGCGACGGCGACTGGCGCATCTGGGCCAACTTTGCGCCCGACCTGCTCGACAAGGGCATCGCGTCCACCCGCCGTCAGCTCAGCAAGTGGCACGACGCCGGCGTCACCCCGGAGGAACTCTCCGCCCGCATCTCCGGCCTGAGCGGCGAATACAAGGTCGGCCTGTCCACCACCGACGGCATGGCCGGCGCCATCCTTAACGCCCTGCAGCGCGGCTACGACCTGTCGTGGTTGGATGAGTATCCCGCTGCGCTCAACGCGCTGACGCTGGATCAGGTCAATGCGGCCATCAAGGAGCACCTCAATCCCGATCGCATGGTCATCATCAAGGCCGGCACCGTGACCGACATGGCGGCCAAGTAAGCGCCGCCCTTCGAATCCGCCTTGAATCAATCCCGCCGCGCCGCCGGCGGGATTTTTTTGGGCACAAAAAAACCGGGGTGAAGGATCTCTCCTCCACCCCGGTGTTGTTTTCTCAGTTAAGCGGCCTGTCCGAGCTTTTGGACTCGGCGGGCCAGCGGCGACCAGACGGAGCGGCGCAACACCTCAGGGAGGCGAACGACCGCCTGTGTCCAGTTGCGGTTAGCGATCGTTTGCCGGGCAGCGGGAGCGGGGAATTCGGCCGGGGGCGCCGGGTTTTCCACGACATCCGAGTGATTTTCATACTCGTAGGTCGAGAATACCGTGGCTCCGGATCCGAAACCGCCGGGCTGCAGGACAAACATGGTCTTGGTCTTTTTATTCATGGTCAGACGGAGGGCTCGGGATTTTTGGGTCCAAACCCTCCTGGCCGATCACGAACGGGCAAAGAACGAGGAGCGGGAAACGTGCGAAGATAGTCCCCCTCGTCAAGCGGGAGTTCCATCCGCCTGCCCTTCGACCAGTCAAAATAAAGCGGGGCAGAGGCATTGCTGCCCCCGCCCCGTTGGATTTCTGGTGGAAACGTGTCAGCCGGCCTTCACCACGGGTGGACCGGATTTATGGCGCAACAAACGACACCAAATATCCGGCACCAACGGCCGAGCCTGCCGACACTCTGTTGGTTGATCCCGCTGCCGTCTTGCCGGCGATTCGGACCGGAGCAAGTAGTTCGCCGCCCGGCGTGACAGGTCTTCCGACCCATCCCACGGCAGACCACCCAAGCCCAATCCGCCCATCGGCGGCACGACAGAGGAGTGTCTCTTCGGGTTGTTTATGATCAGATGGAAACATCAGCTACCCAGCGAAACGTCTCCTGGCTGATCACGAACCGGCAAAGAACAAGGACAAACGACTCCGCTAAGAACACCCCGTCAATAGCCGGTTCCGTGCCAACCCGAGATTTGACCCGCCCGAAACATACCCCAGCAAATTAAGGTGCCAGGTCTTCAACATTCACGAATCAGGTCTTTTCGAGCTTTCGCAGCGCCTTGTTGAGCTTCTCTAGGTCGCAACGCCCGGCCTCGTAGTCCGGTCCAAGCCAGTTCAGCCATTCTTGTCCCAGCTCCGTGTCAGGCTCTTGAATGCACGCCAACATATCGTGAAACGCCTCCAGCCCCCCGCAGTCCTCGGGCGGGCCGGCCAGTTCGCCGGCAAGGCATTGGGGATAAGCATGCCCCTTTTGCACGGTCAGCGTCTTCTCCACCTTGATTTCCACCTTCCAGCCTTCGCCGAAGTGGTAGTCGTAGGTAAAACGCCCGCGGTGCTCGAGATCGAGGTCCGCCAGGGTGATGTCGCGATCATCCTCCACCACGAGGTCGTCCTGCCGCCGCGGGTTGCCCAGCCGCAGGTCATCAAGCGTGAATGTGTGGGTCTGGTAATCGAACCAATCGAAAAGGATCTGGATCGTGTCGTGCAGCCGAGAGAACCACATGCTCTCCTGCACGCTCAACCGGCGCCAAATCCGCGGCTCCGTCCCGACCACATCAAGCCGCAGCACAAAGGCCTTTTCCGGAGCCTTCTTCTTGGCCGAGCCGACGCCATCGAGCAGCGAAATCATGCCCGCACAGCAACGGAAACCCGCCGCCCCCGCAAGCGCGACCAACGCGCCGCGAGGCCGGCGGGTAGAAATCGATCAAATCCGGGGCGGCCGTGGGGGCACGGCCGCCCCAGCCCCACAGCTCAGAACTTCCACTTCACGTAACCTTCAATCCGGAAGGGCTGCTCCGAGAAGATCAGGATGCTGCCAGAGAAGGCGTCACCGTTGTGATACCAATTGCGCTGGTTGGTGAGGTTGAGGAAGTCCACGTTCACGAGCCAGCGCTCGGTCTCGTAAAAGAGCGAGGCGTTGAGCAGGTGTTGCGCGGGGATGTGCCACTGGTCATCGAGGTTGCCGGTCTGGCGGCTCTGCCACGACGCATTGGTGCCGAATCCAAACCCGTTGGCGAAGCGGTAGCGCAGGCTGCCGTTGACGATGGTCTTCGAGAACCCGAGCAGCGGCCAGTCGCCGTTGCCGACTTGGTTGCCAAAGGCATTGTAGCTGCCGGTCGACGTGCCCAGTCCGCCCGGGCCCTGGCCGACGAGATACGCGTCGTAGATGTTGCGTCCGCCCATCTGGAAAGGCCGCGAGTCGATATAGTGTCCGCCTTGGAACGTGGCGTTGAAGGTGGCGTTGAAGCGCACGTCGGGCTGATAGATCGCCTCGAACTCGAGTCCGCGCACCACGATGTTGTTCTTCTTGCCGCCGAGCGAAACCCGGGAGCGGGTCTGGTCGAAGTAGGCGGCACCGGCGAAGAGCTTGTTTTCAAAAAGGCTGAACTTCGCGCCGATTTCCGACAGTTTGCTCAGATTGCGGAAGTCCTCGGGATTGATGACGCCGTCCGGGTCGTTGAGGATAATGCCGCCGCCGGTGACATTGCCATTGGCCACGCGGATGCGCTGCTGGGTCGCGTAGAGCGAGGTGTGGACGTTCGGTTTCCAGACGAGGTTCACGTTGTTGGAGAACGACGCCACGCTCTCCCGGTCGCGATACGGGATGCCAGTTTGGGCCTCGAAAGGATCGCGGGCCTTGGCGATGAACCAGTCCCCGCGCAGGCCGACGAGCAGGCCGG
>JAPOIC010000095.1 GCA_029979145.1 Opitutaceae bacterium | reverse complement strand
TCTCAAAGAGACCCAATCCGCCGACTCGCTGCACTTTGGGAAAAACCTCCGGTCCCCATCGCCTCTCGCATGACCATCCGCTACCTTCGCGAAAGGTTAGGACCACCTTCGCCCGGGCCAATCTGCCGCCTAGGGTGCGGGTCGGAGCCGGAGTAAGCGCCATTTCTGACCCTGACGTTCAATCGCGCAGCGAGACCTCAATGCGCCGGCCGTTGGCCTCGCGCTTCATGAGGCGGAGCAGCGCCGAGAGAAGACGAGCGACGGAGGAGCCCGCCGCGCTCTGCAGCCGGCGAGACGCCAGCGCTCCCAACGACCCTCGGCGCGCGCGGAGCGCACACCCCATCTCCCTCCAATATGTGGGGACGCGGCGCCCTTGCCGCGTTGCCTTGAGGTGAGCGGGCCTCCCGCGCCTGCGGGATAGGCCCGCTCGAGAAACCCCTTTTTAGCCCTACGCGGCGAGGGCGCCGCATCTCCATTAAATACCCATCGGGCACTCCGCTGCCTTATCCGCGTTCATCCGCGGCAAACCCCACCCCCACCCCCGTTCAACCCTCGACAGCCCGAGCCCCATTCGGTTTGGCTGGGGCGACATGCCTGACTTTCGCGCCTTCTGTTCCCCGTCTTCCGCTGAACCCGCGAGCCTCACGCTGAGTACCGAGGAGTCGCACCACCTCGTGGCCGTGAATCGCGCCAAGGCCGGCGACACCGTTGTCGCCTTTGACGGCGCCGGCAGCGAATGGATCTGCGAGCTCGTCGACGCCTCGAAAAACGCCGCCGTGCTCAAGGTGCGCTTCGGCCAAAAGATGAAGCGCCTGCCCTTCGATATCACGCTCGGCCAGGCCCTGCCCAAGGGCGCCTACATGGATGCCATCGTGCGCAAGGCCACCGAGATCGGCGTCGCGAAGATCGCGCCGCTGGAGAGCGAGCGCACCCAAGTGCACCTCGACGGTTCCCGCCAGGACAAGAAGATCGAAAAGTGGCAGACCGCCGCGCTCGAAGCTGCGAAGCAGTGCGGCAATCCTTTCGTGCCCGAGGTCCTGCCCGTGCAAGGCGCCACCGCTTTCATGGAGTCAACCCGCGGCTATGATTTGAAACTGATTGCCAGCCTCCAGCCCGGCGCTCGCTCGCTGAAAACTGTGTTGGCCGACTTCGCGTCGGTCCAGGGCCGTGCGCCGCAAAAAGTGCTGTGGCTGGTGGGCCCCGAGGGCGATTTCACCCCGGCCGAGATGAGCACCTCGCGCAGCTGCAGTTTCGAGCCCGTGACCCTCGGCCCACTCGTGCTGCGTTGCGAGACCGCCGCGGTCTACGCCCTGAGCATCCTTAGCTACGAGTTGCAAAACGCCTGACCATGCGCGCGCCCACCGGGTTGTTGTGCGACTTGCTGGCCGGTCCCTCAGTCATCGCGACGACCCAGCCAACCTTCGGCTGGATTCCGGAGCCCGATCCCGGCGAAACGCCCGTCGCTTGCCACGTGCTCGTGGCGTCGCGCGCCGAATTTCTCCAGCCAGGTGCCGCCGATCTCTGGGACACCGGACGCTTGGCGTTCACCGATTCGCTTCACCTGCCCTACGCCGGCGCGCCGTTGCAACCCGGCGCCACCTACCACTGGTGTGTGCGCCTCTGGGGCCGCGCTAATGAACCGGGTCCGTGGTACTCACCTCAAACGTTCACCCTCACCCCCGACGCCTCGCCCGGTCAAACCAGCCGGCACGCTGTGCGCCCGTGGCGGCATGCGCCTGCTTCGCTGCGCGCGTTGAACGACACGACTTGGTTCGCGGATTTCGGCCGGCACGCCTTCGGCTGGTTGGAAGTCACACTCGAAGCGCCTGCCGACGGAACCGTCATCGAAATCCGCCTTGGAGAAAAAGCCGGTCCCGAGGGCGTCGATCTCCAACCCGGTGGCACGATTCGCAGCGCGTGCGTAACGCTGAAGTTGCGCGCCGGCCGGCACACCTACCGCATCGAAACCCCGCGCGATGAGCGCAATACCTCCGGCGCAGGGGTGCTGCTGCCGGCCGAATTTGGCATCGTGCTGCCGTTTCGCTACGTCGAGTTGCGCGGCTGCCCGGTCGCGCCGTCGGCCGGGGATCTCAAGCAGGTTCGCTTGGAATACCCCTTCGACGACACCGCGGCCGCCTTCGCCTCCTCCAACCCGGCGCTGGATGCGGTGTGGGCATTCTGCCGCTACTCGATTCGCGCCACGACTTTCTGCGGCGTCTATGTCGACGGCGACCGCGAGCGCATTCCTTACGAGGCCGACGCCTACCTCAACCAACTCGGCCACTACGCCGTGGATCGCGAGTTTGCCCTCGCCCGCCACAGCCATGAATACCTGCTCGAGCAGCCCACCTGGCCCACCGAGTGGAAACAGCATTCCGTGCTCATGGCCTGGGCCGACTACGAGGCGACCGGCGACACCCGCTCGCTGGCGCGGCACTACGACGTCCTGCGTCGCGACAAGATCTACCTCGACCGCGCGCGGCCGGACGGGCTCGTCGACACCAGCGACCTGCGCGACATCGTCGACTGGCCCGGCGGGGAACGCGACGACTACGACTTCCGTCCGGTCAACACCGTCGTCAACGCCTTCCACTGCCACACCCTCACGCTCATGGCGCGGATCGCAGATGCGCTGGGCAAAACTGCTGAAGCCGCGAAATTCACCGCCGCCGCCGAGCATGCCCGCGCGTCATTTCATCGGGTGCTCTTCGATCCCGCCGCCGGATGCTACCGCGACGGCGAGGGGAGCGCGCACCACGCCCAACACGCGAGTTTCTTTCCCCTCGCTTTCGGCCTTGTGCCCGCCGCCGAAGTGCGGCGCGTCGCCACCTTCGTCATATCGCGCGGTATGGCGTGCAGTGTCTACGCCGCGCAATACCTGCTGGAGGCCCTCTTCCTCGCCGGCGAAGCCGACTACGCGATCAGGCTCATGACGAGCGACGATGTGCGCAGCTGGCGCAATATGCTGCGGCAGGGAGCCACCATCACGTGGGAAGCCTGGGACAATCGCTGCAAACCCAACCAAGACTGGAACCACGCTTGGGGCGCCGCGCCGGCGAACATCATTCCGCGTTTTATCCTCGGCGTGCGCCCGCTCGAACCCGGCTGGTCCCGCGTCCTCGTCGCCCCGCAGCCCGGACCACTCACCGAATTGCACGGCATCGTGCCCAGCATCCGCGGCCCCATCCACGTCGACGGCACCCTCACCCCCAACGGCATCTGGCACCTCGACGCCCGCGCCCCCGCCGGCGTTTCCCTCACCCTCCGCCTTCCGCCCCCAACCCGTAAGTAACGTAATACGTTACAAATTCCTGTCCCATCAGGCTGGAACTGCGCGCAGGGAAAGCTCCGGAGGCAAGAGCAGTCTGTAACATAATACGTTACAAACCATCGCGGGCACGGGGCCGGGATTTCCGCTGCTTGGATTTGCGCGGCGGTTTATGCGCGGCCCGGGTGGGTCGGGCGGCCGGGGACGCTGTTCAGACGTTGCGTCGAATAACCTTTGCGCCGCTTAGCCCTTGCGGCGCTCGAGGTAGCGCTGGACGTCGTCGCCGGAGACACGGTTGCCCGGGCCGGTCGCCTCGATGTCGGTGATCTTGGCGGGATCGAAGCCGGCTTCCTGCGCGAGCTTGGTGGCACGGGGCGTCCAGACGACGTTGGCGGCGGGAGCCGCGGTGGCCGCGGATTGACCCGCGGTTTTCGATGCGAGGTGGCGCAGGCTTTCGTCGGATGTTTCCATCTGCACGAAAGTTTCGCCGGAGGTCATGGTCGCGCCGGGCTTGCCCAGCACCGCGTGGACGGTGCCGTCGCAGGGGCTTTCAAATTCGAACGCCGATTTGTCACTTTCGAGGTCCGCCAAGCGCTGGCCCTTCGTCACTTTGTCACCGGTCTGAACCTTGATGACAATGACGCTGAGCTCGCTGACGGTCGCGCCCATGGAGGGCACAGGCACATCGATAATAAAGGTTTCCATATCCGTATGGGGTCACTGTGCACCGCGGCGGGGCGCGGTCAATGCCGCGAAAATGCCCCGGCTGGGTCAGCCGCGGGCCGCGCGCCAGACTGCCAGGCAGGCCGCCAGCAAGTCGGGCAATTCCGCGAGCGGCACCATGTTGGGTCCGTCGGAAATCGCGTTGGCCGGGTCGGGGTGGGTCTCGATGAACAAGCCGTCGGCGCCCGCCGCAAGCGCGGCCTTGGCCAGCGGCGGCACGAACTCACGCTGCCCGCTGCTCTTGCCGCCGCCCGCGCCCGGCAACTGCACGCTGTGCGTGGCATCGAACACCGTGGGCAGGCCGTTCTGCTTCATGATCGCAAAGCTGCGCATGTCCACGACGAGGTTCTGATAGCCAAAGGTGGTGCCGCGCTCGGTTTGCCAGACCTCGGTCGCGTGTCCGGCGCGCAGCTTGCCGGTGACATGCACCATTTCCTGCGGCGAAAGAAACTGCCCCTTCTTCACGTTGACCACGCGGCCGGTCTCGGCCGCCGCAAGCAACAGGTCGGTCTGGCGGCAAAGGAAGGCGGGGATTTGCAGGACGTCGCAGAATTCCGCCACCGCCGCGACCTGCGCGCGCTCGTGGATGTCGGTCAGGACGGGGAAACCGTATTCGCGCTTGATGAGCGCGAGGAGTTTCAGTCCCTCTTCCAAGCCGGTGCCACGGGGGCCCGCGACGGACGTGCGGTTGGCTTTGTCGAATGACCCCTTAAACACGAGGTTCAGCTCCGGGTAGGTCACGCGCAGCTCGGCCAGCTCGGACGCGACGGCGCGGCAGACGGCCTCGCTCTCCAGCTAGCAGGGGCCGGCAATTATGAGGAGCTTGGCAGGGTCGAAGATCATGCCTTTTTCGCCTTCGCCTTCCGCGCCGGGGCCTTGCGGCCGCGCAGCGTCGCGGCGATGAACGCCGCGAAAAGCGGATGCGCCTGGTTGGGTTTCGATTGGAACTCGGGGTGAAACTGCACCGCGAGGAACCACGGATGATTCTTGAGCTCGATGATCTCGACAAGGTTGCGGCGGGGGTTCACGCCGCTGATGAGCATGCCGGCCTTCTGCAGTTGCGGCACGTAGTCGTTGTTGACCTCGTAGCGGTGGCGATGGCGCTCACGGACGCTGGCGGACTTGTAGGCCTTGTGCGCATGCGTGCCGGGCACGAGCGAACACTCGTAACTGCCGAGCCGCATAGTCGCACCCTTGTCGATGATCTTCTTCTGCTCCTCCATCATGTTGATGACGGGATGGACGGGCGCCGCGTCGAACTCGACGCTGTTCGCTCCCTTCAGCTTGAGCACGTTGCGGCTGAACTCGATGACCGCGATCTGCAGGCCGAGGCACAGGCCGTAATAGGGAATCTTGTTTTCGCGGGCGTATTTCGCCGCGGCGATCTTGCCCTCGGTGCCGCGGTCGCCGAAGCCGCCCGGCACGAGAATGCCGTCCAGTTTGCGCAGAATCTTGAGGCCGCCCTTTTTCTCCAAATCCTCGGCGTCGATGCGCACGGTGTTCACGCGGCAGTTGTTGGCGATGCCGGCGTGGGTAATGGACTCGTAGACGGATTTGTAGGCGTCCTGCAGCTCGATGTATTTGCCGACCACGCCGATCGTGACCTCACGCGCGGGGTTCAGGATGCGGCCGACAATCTGGTTCCAGATGTTCTTCGACGGCGCCGGGCGCTTCAGGCCGAAGAGGTCGACCACGAGGTCGTCGAGGCCTTCCTTCTGGAGGGCAAGCGGGAGTTCGTAAATCGAGTGGTCGACGTCGCTGCACTCGATCACGGCCTTCACCGGCACGTTGCAGAACATCGAAAGCTTGTCGCGCAGGCTGTGATCCAGCGGGTGATCGGTGCGACAGACGAGGATGTCGGGCTGGATACCGATCTCACGCAGCTTGGCGACGGACTGCTGCGTGGGTTTGGTCTTCAGCTCGCCCGCGGCTTGCAGAAAGGGAACCAGCGTCACGTGCAGGAATATCACATCGCGCGGGCCGACCTCGAGCGCGAACTGGCGCATGGCCTCGAGGAACGGCAGGCCCTCGATGTCGCCCGTCGTGCCGCCGATCTCGGTGATGAGCACGTCGGCGTCCTTCCCGCCGGCATAAATGCGGTCCTTGATCTCGTTCGTCACGTGCGGGATCACCTGCACCGTCTTGCCGAGGTAATCACCACGCCGCTCCTTTTGAATCACGGACTCATAGATCTGGCCGGACGAAAGGCTGTTGAGCCGGGAGAGCTTGCCGCTCGTGAACCGCTCGTAGTGACCGAGATCGAGATCGGTCTCCGCGCCGTCCTCCAACACGTAAACTTCGCCGTGCTGAAACGGGCTCATCGTGCCGGGGTCGACGTTGAGGTAAGGGTCGAATTTCTGAATCCGGACGGTCAGGCCGCGCAGCTCCAGAAGCGCGCCCAACGCCGCCGCAGTCAGGCCCTTGCCCAACGACGAAACCACTCCGCCGGTCACGAAAATGTATTTCATCGGCAAGGGTTAAGCCGTCGCCCGGGGCAGTGACAAGAAAAAGGTCGTTTTTGTCCCCGTCAGGGCCGCCAGAGCAGCCAAACCGCCGTGGCGCCGCCGCCCAGGAGGACCACCGCCAGCAGCAGGTAAAGGGTCCACTTCAGGGCCTTGATCAGGAGCCACAAAAGCGCCGCCAGCACCACGGTCGCGCACGCCACGACAAACCACCGCGGGTATTCCGCGAGGGATTGCACGAACGGCGGCAGGTTTTCCATGCCTCTGTTAAGCCGCCGCGCCGCGGACGCTCCAAGCAAAATGATTTGCCCCGCCGCCCGCGCCGCGTCCCACTGCGCCATGCAATCCAAACCGCTGCTCCTCGCCTGGATCATGTGCGACGGCGTCCACATCGATCCCGCCACGGGCAAACACACGCTCCTCGGCGTGTTCTCGAACATCCAGGCTAAGCGGTTTCCGGTCTCCCACCCGTTCATGATTTGGTTCATGACGCTCACCGACTGCGCCGTCGGCTGCCACGAGGTGAAGATTTCCCTCGGCCCCGACCCAACCAATCTCCAGCCGCTGATCCAGCGCGCCTTTGACTCACCCTCCCCGCTCCAGCGCATCAACCTCATCAACGAGATTCGCAACCTCTCCTTCCCCGCCGCGGGCGAATACTCGATCCTCATCGAGGTCGACGACGAACCGATTCTCGCGACGAGCATGCACGTCCTCGGTTGAAACCCGCGGCAGGTTTCCAAAGATAATTCGTAATGACGAACTCTCCGACCGACTTCGAACTCATCGGCGTGGGCAATCCGATCATGGATTTGCTCGCCCACGTGGATGACGCGTTTCTTCAGACCCACGTCTCCGGCGACAAAGGCGGCATGGTCCTCGTCGACGACGACGACATCGCCGCGCTCGTGCACAAGGTCTCTGGCGACATCGCCATGATGCCCGGTGGTTCCGCCGCGAACACCACCCTCGGCGCCGCCCGGCTTGGCCTGCGCACCACCTACCT
>JAPOIC010000220.1 GCA_029979145.1 Opitutaceae bacterium | reverse complement strand
TGTCGATTACGATGCCTGGGCCGGTGTGATTAACCGTGGCGCGGGCGTAGGGGTCGAGGACCTTGAAGCCTTTGTCAAAATGCCCGGTCGCGTCACGCACGCCGGCGAGTTGATACCAATAAAAACGGCCGTGCAGATTGCCCTTCACCGTCGTTTCCCAGACGTAGGGCTCCTCGGCATTCCGGTCCAAGTCGATGCTTTCTGCGTGCACCTCAGCATCCAGCCGATCCGCCAGATAAAGCTGCACCGCGCTGGCGCGGGGGGCGAAGAGTCGAAAGGTGGTCTGGCCGAGCCGCACCGTTGCGCCCAGCGGCAGGTCGGTCGCCAGCGAGAAAAAGAAATCGCCCGGCTGCAGCGTCACACTCCCTTCGCCCGCCGCCATGGCCGCCACTTTCCACGCCTGCGACAGATCGAGCGGTTGCTTGAGGCTGAAGCGCAGGAACTGCCGGCCGGTGCGATTGGGGTCGAGCTCGTAGTTCACGTTGCCCGTCTCGTCCTGCGCACGATTGGGGGCATTGCCGGCGACGTTGAGCCACTGGTGTTCACCGGTCACGAATTTGAACTGCTGACGCGGCTCCGTCCAAAACCCCTCGGCCGGGCCTTTCCAGAGGAGCATCGGCTCGCCATCGAGGTCGGCGAGTTGCAGCCGCCATTGCTCGTCACCAACCGCGGCTTCCCAGCCGTTGAAATCGCCGGCCACGTAAACCCGCTGCTCGGCGGTGGCCCCGCGCGGCAGGGCGAACACCAGCTGGCCGTCGTCGTGCACAAAGTAACCGTAGCGCTGCGCCGCGACATGATGCGGCGCGCGCGCCAAGTCGGAAAACACCCGCTTCGTCCCGCGCCCGGTCAACCGCAGGGCGGGCACCTCCGCATCGCTCCAGTCGTGCGCATACTCAATGACCCCCGCGGTGAGGGACTCGAGCCAGGCCCGGATCAGTGGATTCGACTTCATGAGGGAACGGAAAGGCTGCGCCGCGGGCCGGGTGCCTGCAAGCGCGCAACCTGTGACGTTCCTGTGCAGGTTCCGTGCCGCTCCGGCGACGACCGACCGGAGAGGCGGTTGACAATTTGGCGAGCGCCGCCGTCGTTGGGCGGATGGCCGCCCGTGAAAAGATCCTCGTTGCCCTGTCGGGCGGCGTCGACAGCGCCGTCGCCGCACTGCTGCTCAAGGAGCAGGGTTACGACGTGGCGGCGGCCTACATGAAGAATTGGATCAACGAGGACAATGTCATCGGCCATTGCCCGTGGCTGCAGGACATCGAGGATGCCCGCGCGGTGGCCGAGACCCTCGGCATCCCGTTCAAGGTGGTAAACCTCATGCAGGACTACCGTCGGCTGGTGGTGGACTACCTGCTCGACGGCTACCGCCGCGGCCTCACGCCGAATCCCGACGTGATGTGCAACCGCGAGATGAAGTTCGGCGTGTTCCTGCGTTACGCGCGGGCCGAGGGCTTCGACGCGGTGGCGACGGGGCACTACGCAAAGCGCGTGGCCGTGGACGCGAAGGGGCGGCCCGCCGTCGCCAAGGCTATGGCAGGCGAAAATCGCCCCGCGGCCTGGGCGATTTTCGAAGGTGCCGACAAAAACAAAGATCAAAGCTATTTCCTCGCGCTGCTATCGCAGGCCCAGCTCGCCTCGGCGCGGTTCCCCATCGGCCATCTCGCCAAGCCCGACCTGCGCCGACTCGCCGCCGCCGCCGGGTTGCCCAACGCACGCAAGAAAGACAGCCAGGGCATCTGTTTTATCGGCGAGGTGAAAATGGCGGATTTCCTCAAGGCCTACGTGCCCGAGGCTCCGGGTCCGATTGTGCGCGCCACCGACGGCAAGGTGCTCGGTGAGCATCGCGGCCTGCACTACTTCACCCTCGGCCAGCGCAAAGGCATCGGGATTCCCTCCAACACCGACGGCAAGGCCTACGTCGTGGTGGGCAAACGCGCCGAAGACCAGGCTCTGCTTGTGGCCTTCGACGCACCCGACGCGCCGGGCCTCTGGACCAACGAGTGCCGCGTGCACAGCTTAAGTTTCGTCAACGAACCCATCACCGAACCGGCCGCCATCGAATGTCGCGTGCGCTACCGCGACCCGCGCGTCGGCATCACGTTTACTTCGGCGGGCGACTCTGCCTACATCCGCTTCGCCACCCCGCAACGTGCCCTCGCCGCCGGCCAAATCATCGCCTTCTACCGCGGCGAACAGCTTGTCGGCGGCGGCGTATTCGCATGAACCAATTCCACCATGCAACGCGTCCTGATCATTGGCTGCGGCGGGGCCGGCAAGTCTACCCTCGCCCGGGAACTGGGATCCAGGTTGGGGCTGCCGGTGCACCACCTCGACCGATTCTTCTTTCGACCGGGTTGGGTCGGTTCGCCCAAGGACGAATGGCTCCAAGTGCAGACCCGGCTCAGCGCCGAGCCGGCCTGGATCATTGAGGGCAACTACGGCTCGACCTTGGACGTCCGGCTGGCGGCTTGTGACACGGTCATCTTTCTGGACTACCCTCGACGCGTCTGTGTTTGGCGAATTCTCCGACGCTGGTGGCAGTTCCGCGGACGGTCGCGTCCGGATATGACCGAGGGCTGTCCGGAACGCTTGAATTTCGCATTCTTCCTCTGGATCTGGCGTTTTCGCCACCGCAGTCGCCCCTGGATCGAGGACAAACTCGCGGAGCTCGCCCCCGAGAAAACGGTGTTGCGCATGAGCACGCCCGCCCAAACCCGCGCTTGGTTGCAGGGCGTCCCCAGCTGATGGAATCCGAGTCCCTACGTCAGCGCCAACCGCACCGCTAGGGCGATAAAAACCATGCCCATCCCGCGGTCGAACCAATGGCCGGCGCGCAGGAAACGGGAGCGCACCGCCGACTGGGTGAAGAAAACTGACACCAGGGAGAACCACCCCGCGGTGGCGACGGCCATCCACAGGCCGTAACCCGCCTGCACTGCGAGCGGAGTAGCCGGGCTAACACCCGCACTGAACAGGGCGATGAAAAACATCATCGCCTTCACATTAAGCACATTCACGAGCACGCCCGTGATGTAGGCCCCGCGCGCGGCCGGCGGAGCGCCTTCCGCCACCGCGGCCGCAGTGCGCGGGCGGGAAAACAGAGCCCGGACTCCGATCCACGCCAAATAGCCCGCACCGGCAATTTTCACCGCCGTGAACGCCACGGCCGAGCCCCGGATGAGCAGCGCCAGCCCAAGCACCGAATACGCCGCATGAAACAAAATACCCGTGCCGATGCCTAGGCTGGTGCGCAGCGCCGTGGCGCGGCCATGCGTGATGCTCTGACGGAGAACCAGGGCAAAGTCCGGCCCCGGGCTCGCCCCCGCCAGCAAGTGCGCGGCGGCCACCAGCAGAAACTCAGACGCGTAAGGCACGGGCGGCGCCGCGCCGTTCAGAGCGCGAGTTCCTTGAAGTTGGGATTCGCCAGCATCCGGTCATAGGCCGCATCGTCAAAGGCCTTGATCTCGGGTTCCGTGGGGTGCTTGGCGCGGGCTTGCTGCATGATCTTTTTGGCTTGGTCGTGATGCCCCAGCAGCGCCTCACAATACATCTGGCGCATGAGCAGCATTCCGCTCGTGGACTCCGCCTTGTAGGCGGCGGCAAAAGCCTTGGAGCCTGCGGTGTAAGCTTTCTTTGCCAGATCGTGGTGGCGGTTGCGCTTCGCCAGATTGCCGAGCACGGTGCACTGCCGCGGCTGGCCGGCCTCGACGAGCTGCAACAAGCGTTCGTTGGCCTGCTCGAGTTCCTCGATCTTGACCAGGTTGCGTTCCACAAGGGCCGCCCCCATCAGGCGGTTGGCGCG
>JAPOIC010000167.1 GCA_029979145.1 Opitutaceae bacterium | reverse complement strand
GCGACGTTCACGCCCATCGGGTCGCTCGCAATCTCCGCCGTTCCGAGCCGACTGAACGTATAGGCAACCTCCGGGAACTTCTCCAGCAGCAGCTTTTCGCCCCGCTTCTGCATGTCCACGCTGGCGTCAATGCCGATGCTCGTGGTGCGGATCATGTGCGTGGCAAATGAGCCTTCGTCGAGTTGCGGGACGAACTCCGCGCCGAGCCGGGTGAATACAACGACCGCCAAAATGAACAGGGCCACTGCCGCGCCCGTGACGACCCAGCGAAAGCCCAGCGCGAAACGGAGGATGGGAGTGTAGGCCACCTTGGCCCAGGTAACGAGGAAGCTGTCTTTCTCCTTGATGTTCCCACCGAGCAGCCACGAGCAGAGCGCGGGCATGAGGGTGAGGGCCAGCGCCATCGAACCGACCAGCGCGAAGATGACCGTGATGGCCATCGGCTTGAACATCTTCCCCTCAATGCCGGTCAGTGCGAGAATCGGAAAATAGACGACGGTAATGATGCACACGCCGAAGAACATCGGGCTGGCGACTTCCTTGGCCGCCACGAGCACTTCATGCGAGCGCTCCGTCGCGGTGAGCCGACGTTTGAGCCTTTGCTGTTTCTCCGCGAGGTGACGGATGATGTTCTCCACCATCACCACAGCGCCGTCCACGATGAGGCCGAAGTCGATCGCGCCCAGGCTCATCAGGTTACCGGAGACGCCGCTCTGCACCATTCCGGTCATTGCGAACAGCAGCGACAACGGGATGGCCAGCGCAACGATGAGCGCTGCGCGCCAGTTGCCGAGCATGACAAGCAGCACAACGACGACG
Source organism: Opitutaceae bacterium (assembly GCA_029979145.1). Taxonomy (GTDB): domain Bacteria; phylum Verrucomicrobiota; class Verrucomicrobiia; order Opitutales; family Opitutaceae; genus Cephaloticoccus. The sequence continues at coordinate 4,323 of JAPOIC010000167.1, read as the reverse complement.
AGAACCGCGCCCTCGAACAAACTCATTTCTACCGTGCGAATGGTGCGATCCACGAGCACGGTGCGGTCATAGACGGGAATGATCGTAACGCCCGCCGGAAGCTTGGGCTGAATCTCCTTGAGCTTTTCATCCACCCGCTTCGCAACGAGGCGGCTGTTCTCCCCTGCGAGCATCAGCGCCGCGCCCAGCAATGCTTCTTCGCCGTTGTAGGTCGCCGTGCCGGTGCGGACGGCCTTGCCAATGCCCACCTCCGCCACGTCGCGCACGCGCAACGGTGTGGCCCGCGAACCGAACTTCAGCGGCAATCGTTCAATCTCCTCCACGGTCTGCACGCGACCGGCGGCCCGCACCGTCAACGTTTCCCCTCCAAGTTGGATGACGCTGCCGCCCGCATTCTCGACATTCTCGCCGATGGCTTCCGCGATTTCGCTGAAAGACATGCCGACGCTTTTGAGCTTGTCCGGATTGGGTTGAATGACGATTTGCTTCTCGTAGCCGCCGCTCACATTGACCTCGGCGAGGCCGGGCGTCGAACGGAGGCGAGGCTTGATGAGGTAATCGTGGATCAGCTTCAGCTCCATCAACTGCGCCTCGCGGGTCGGCGGCAGGTTGGTCGCACCCTTTTCGTATTCGACCACGTAGTAATAAATCTCGCCCAACCCCGTGCTGATGGGCGCGAGCTTGGGCGTGAGGCCCACCGGCAGTTCATCAATCACCGTCTGCAACCGTTCGCTGACGAGTTGCCTTGAACGGTAGATGTCCGCGCCGTCCTCGAAGATGAGGTTGATCTGTGACAGTCCGAACTTGGACAGGGAGCGCAACTCCGTGAGGCCGGGAATGCCTGCCATTTCGTTCTCGATGGGGAAGGTGACGAGTTTCTCAATTTCCTCCGGCGCGAACGCGGGGACGGCAGTGTTGATCTGCACCTGGACATTGGTGATGTCCGGCACCGCATCAATCGGCAGCCGCAACGCAGACCAGACACCGATGCCGACGAGAACGAGCGTCGCCAGTAGCACGAAAACACGCTGGCGGACGGAAAACTCAAGGAGACGGTTCAGCATAGGTTCAAATGGGAGTTTCTGGCGTGGTCGCCTTGGGTGATTTCAACAGCCGCAACGCGTTGACGATGACAACGAGCGTGGCGCCGGTGTCCGCGAGAATCGCCAGCCAGAGACTCGTGTAGCCGAGAAACGCGAGGACGAGGAAAACCGCCTTCACTGCCAGCGCGAAAATGATGTTCACCTGAATCACGTGCATGGCGCGGCGACCGAGATGAATGGCCTCGGCAACTTTGCTGAGGTCGTCCTGCATGAGCGCCATGTCGGCGGTTTCGATGGCCGTGTCCGTGCCCGCCGCGCCCATCGCGATGCCAACGCTCGCGGCAGCCATCGCCGGGGCGTCGTTCACGCCGTCGCCAATCATCCCGACGTGCGCGTGTTCTGCGAGCAAGGCGCGCACGCGCTCAATCTTCTGGTCGGGCAGTAGGTCGCCGTGGGCTTCGTCAATGCCGACCTGCTTCGCGATGGCGTCCACGGTGCGCTGATTGTCGCCACTGAGCATGACGACCTTGCGGATGCCCGCCGCGTGCAGGGCGCGAATGGCCGCGGCCGCGTTGGCCCGCACCGTGTCGCCCACCGCCAGCACGCCGAGCACTTCACCCGCGCAATCGGCGTGCGGACGATGCCCGACCACAACGACGGACTGAGCCTGCGCTTCAATCTCCGCAAGCTGCCGCTCCAGGTCGTTAGAGCAGACGCCGAGTTCGTGCGCGAAGCGGTGGTTGCCGACAAAGTAAGCGTGGCCGTCCACATCGCCTTCCGCGCCCTTGCCGGTGCGGGCCTGATAATTTGTGGCGCGAGTGAAGGAGACCTTGCGTTGCTGTGCCGCTTCCACGACGGCCTTGGCGAGCGGATGCTCGGAGTGCGCGTCAATCGCCGCGGCGACGCGTAGGAGTTCGGTTTCATCCTTGGCGGCTCGCAGAAGAGTTTGCGTCACACGCGGACGGCCCTCGGTGATAGTGCCGGTCTTGTCCACGGCCAACACGCGCAGTTTGCCGATGGCTTCGAGATACGCCCCACCCTTGACGAGCACGCCGCGCCGCGCCAGCGCCGTGAGTCCCGACACGATGGACACCGGCGTCGAGATGACCAGCGCACACGGGCAGGCGATGACGAGCAACACCAGCGCCCGATACGTCCAGACCGGCCACGCACCCGCGAAGACCAAAGGCGGCACCAGCCACACCAGCAGCGCGACGACGAACACCGCCGGGGTGTAGTAGCGGGCGAACGTGTCCACGAACCGTTGCGAAGGCGCTTTCTGCGACTGCGCCTCGCTCACGAGATGAATGATGCGGGCGAGCGTGGAATCGCTCGCGGGCTTGCTCACACGCACGTCGAGCGAACCTTCCCCGTTGATGCTACCCGCGAACACGCCGTCACCCGGCTTCTTTTCCACCGGCATGGACTCGCCGGTGATGGGCGCTTGATTCACCGCCGAGCCGCCTGCCACGACTTCGCCATCGAGCGGCACTCGTGCGCCGGACTTCACGGCGATGACGCGGCCCACGGCGACTTCCGTGACTGCGACCTCGCGCAAGGATTCGCCCTCTTTCACCAGCGCCGTTTCCGGCGTGAGTTCCATCAACGACTGGATGGCCCGTCGCGCCCGCGCCACGCTGAACGCTTCGAGCAGTTCGGAAAGCGCGAAGAGGAACACGACCGCCGCGCCTTCGCCCCATTCGCTCACGGCCATCGCGCCCGCCACGGCGACGGTCATCAGCACGTTCATGTCGAGCGAACGGCGTCGCAGCGCGCCGAGCGCCTTGGGCGCGATGAACCAGCCGCCCGCGACGATGGCAACGCCGAACACTGTGAGCTTCAAAACGGCCGGTTCGGCGTGAAGCCATTGCAGCGCCAGTCCCAGCCCGGTGAACGCGCCAGACAGCGCGACGGAAATGATGCGACCGTGCTGCGCCTCCGATGCCGTCGCCGGGCGCTCGTGGGCGTTCGCTACTGTGGCGCGGAGTCCGTTGCGTCCCAACGCCTCGACCAACGACTCCGGTGAGACTTCGGCGGTGTGCGCCACGGTGACGGTGCCCGCCATCAGATTGACCTGCACGTCGCGCACGCCGGGCAGCGGTTTTAGGACGCGGTTCACCACCTCCACTTCATCCGCACAATCCATTCCGGCCACGCGAAGCAACGTCTGCGGGCCGGTGATCGACGCAGTCGGCGGGGCGACCGGAGCCGGAGCCGCGCAGCAGTCGGTCGCGCAGGCGGACGATGATTTGGGGGGGTGGCTCATGGCGTGTCTCAGTGCGAGTGTCCGCCGCCCTTGGTCGCGCGAAGCTCGATAAGCCAGAGGGTTTGCACCGGCTTGGTCACAACGGCATCGCCCGCCAGCAGCCCGTCCGCAATTTCCACCCAGCCTTCCGCCTCCGCGCCGACCTTGACGGCAGTGCGGAAGTAGGCGTCGCCATTGACGGCATAAACGAACGTGCCTTCGGTCGTGCGGAGCAGTGCGGTTTGGGGAATGACTGGGACCGCCTCCTCGCGCGGAAGGCTGATACGTGCCGGGACAAACTCGCCAACCGTGAGCGTGGCTGTAGCGTTCGACACGCCGATGACGATTTCTGATTCGCCAAGTGCCAGGGCCTTTTGCACCGAGAGCACGACTCCACCGAGCGGGACGTTCGTGTTCTTGAACAACTCCACCGCTTGGCCGGACTTCAGGATGACAGCGGTGTTGGTGGAGACGAAACCCGACCCATGCACGTCGCAGCCGGTGTGATCTTCGGGATTCAGCAGGTGATGGTGCTTCTCGCCGAAGACCTGAACGGTGAAGCGGACCTGGTTCGGCAGTTTCCGCTCCGACACGTCGACGACTTCAATACCGAGCAGCTTTTTGGTTTCCTCGGTAACGATGACCCCTTTGCCCGCCTTGAACGATGCGCCAGAAGGCGATTCCTCGCCGTGCCCGTGCCCATCGTCTTTTCCGTGGGCCTCCTCCTTAGCATGATCGTGGCCGTCTCCCTCCCTATCGCCGCAACCGACCAAGAGCGAGGACGCCAGGAGCAGCGCTGGAAGAAGCGCGATGGAGCGGAGTGGATTCATTTCGGCTCCTCCGTGGTGGTGCGCGCGAGCGGCAACGGCAAGCCGGTCAGCAGTTCCAGTTGCGCCGCTGCTTCGAGTGCTTCCTTCTTGGTGTCGAGCAGGCCTTCAACGGCATCGAGGTATTGCTTCTGCAATTCGACGTAGGTGGAAATCGGCACTGCGCCGAGCCGGTAGTGGCGGTCGGGGGCCTCCGCGGGGGGTGCCG
>JAPOIC010000297.1 GCA_029979145.1 Opitutaceae bacterium | reverse complement strand
GGCCAAATCATGGTCGGCAGTCCGACCTATGACCTCTTTCACCCCTTCTACAATGGCGGCACGAACGGGGTGGCCCAAAACCACCTGATTTACTCGCCCAAGGAAGAGCGCCTGCTCGGTGTGCGTTACAATGTCGATGTGCCCAAGACCGTGTGGGTCGATCCGGAATTCGCGGCGGTGCAGGCCGCCCTCGACCAGACCCTGCCGGGCAAAACCAACAGCGTGGTGAGTTTCAGTGATGACCTCCAGCGCCTGGTCCTGTTGTCGTGGTCAGCCAGCGATCCCGGCACTTATTACCTCTTCGACCGGCAAAAGGTCTCGCTGGAAAAACTCTTCCAACGCCGGCCGTGGGTGAATCCCGAGGAGTCGGCCGACATGAAGCGCTTCAAGTTCAAGAATCGCTCCGGCATGGAACTCACCGGTTATGCCACGCTCCCCCGCGACCGAAAGCCGGACAAGCTCCCGATGCTCGTCATCGCCGGCGGGGGTAATCGCTCGCTGTGGGGCTACGACGGCTTCGTCCAAATGTTCGCGGCCCAGGGTTATCTCGTGCTGTCGGTGAACCACCGCGGCCGGGCCGGGTTGAGGGACAACTTCGTCAAGGCCGACGGCCGTTCCGTGATGTTGGATGCCGACGATGATCTGGCCGATGCCTTGGACTGGGCGGTCAAGGCCGGCATCGCCGACCCCAAGCGGGTGGCCATCCGCGGCTACGGCGGCATGAGCGGATTGCTGGCGCTCCTGTGCGCGCAGGAGCAGCCGGAACTCTACCGGTGCGTCTTCGTCAACGAGCCCACGCTCGACCTCACCAAGTTCGTCAATCGCGAGCGGCTGAACCCTTGGTATTACCAGCAGTCCATGCGCATGCTGGGCAATCCCGACACGCCCGAGGGCCTCGCCATGCTCACCCGCGCGTAGCCGGCGCTCAACGGCAAGCCGCTCACCATCCCGACGTTGATCCAACACAAGGACGACATCTACGGCTAGGAGTGGATCTACAACATCACCCAGGATTTCATCAAGGGCGCCGGGTCCAACGCCACCTTCATCCACGACTACGACGAGAAGTTCGGCTACCAGACGCTGGCGAAATACTGGCAGGAGGGTCTGGACTTCTTGCAAAAGCACATGCCGGCGAATTGAACTCGCGGCGATGATCCGCGCCGTCGACCACATCAACATTGTCGTCCGTGACCTCGAGCGGTCGGTGCGTTTTTACACCGACCTGCTTGGGTTTCGATTGGCGCGGGAGGCGACGCTCGAAGGCGCGTGGATCGACCGCATCGTCGGCTTGGAGGGCGTGAAGGGCCGGGTGGCCTACGTCGTCGCCCCGGCCGGCGAACCGCGGATCGAGTTGCTGGCCTATGATGCCCCGGTGGGCGTGGATCCGGTGGACAACCGGCGCGCGAACACCGTGGGCCTGCGGCACATCGCGTTGCAGGTCGACGACATTGCGGCAATGACCGCCAAGCTGCGCGCCGCCGGGGTCACGGTCTTCAGCGACCCTGTCAAGGTGCCGGCCGGAGTGGTGAAGCACGATGCGGGTGAAAAGACTTTGGTCTATTTCCTCGATCCCGACGGCGTGATCCTCGAGCTCGCGCAATACCGCTGAGCGGTTACGCCTCCCACCGGCCGTAGATGCCGCAGGGGAGGACCTTGCCGTCGGCTTGGATCGGCAGGCCGACTTCGCCGGCGGTCAGGGTGCCGCCGCGGCCGGTCATTAGCTCTGACAGCAGGTTGGCGACCACCGTGGGCGAGAGCCGCGCGGTGTAGGCGTTGATCAGGAAAAACAGCGGCGTGTCGCTCAGGATTTCGCGGCATTCGCGCAAGAGCGTCCAAAGATGATCCTCAAGTTTCCACATCTCGCCGGTGCTGCCGCGGCCGTAGGTCGGCGGGTCCATGATGATGGCATCGTAGCGGCGCTCGCGGCGGAATTCGCGGCGGACGAACTTCAGGCAGTCGTCGGTGATGTAGCGCACGGGCGCGTCATCCAGGCCGGAGAGCGCGGCGTTTTCGCGGCACCATTTCACCATGCCCTCGGCGGCATCGACGTGGCAGACGCTCGCGCCGGCCTTGGCGGCGGCGCAGGTGGCCGCGCCAGTGTAGCCGAAGAGATTGAGCACGCGCACCT
>JAPOIC010000254.1 GCA_029979145.1 Opitutaceae bacterium | reverse complement strand
GGGCGCGCGCGGGGGCGGTTTTCATCACCGTCGCGGACGAAACTTACCCGCAAATGTTGAAGGAAATTCACGCCCCGCCGATCGGGCTGTATCGAAAAGGGACGTATGCCTTCGACCAGCCCTGCATCGCGATCGTGGGCAGCCGGCGCACCACGCTTTATGGTCAATCGGTCGCGCAGCGCTTCGCGGCTGAGCTGGCGCAACGGGGATTCTGCATCGTGAGCGGGCTGGCCCGCGGCATCGACACCGCGGCGCATGAGGGCGCGCTTTCGGTCAAAGGGCGCACGGTCGCGGTGCTGGGATGCGGCCTCGATATTATTTACCCGTCAGAAAACCTGGACCTTTACCGGCGCATTGCCGAAACCGGCGCGGTCGTGTCGGAGTTTCCCTTCGGTCGAAAGGCTGACCGGCAGAGTTTCCCAATGCGCAATCGCGTGGTCGCGGGAATCTGCGACGCCGTGATCGTCGTGGAGAGCGACGTGGCGGGCGGCTCGATGATCACGGCGCGCTTTGCCGGGGAGCAGGGGCGGCTTGTCTATGCCGTGCCGGGGCGTATCGACCAGCCAAGCAGTGCGGGTTGCCACCAGTTGATCCGTGATGGCGCGACCCTGATCACGAGTGTGGAAGACATGCTCGGTGAGTTATCCTACCTCGACGGTCTGCGGCCATCGCCGATTCCGCCCAAGACTGATTCGCGTGCGAGCGAGGCGGGTGTGCTTTCGCCAGACGAAGAACGGGTGATGGCCTGTTTCTCCGGGGGCGCAATGCTTTCGCCGGACGCGGTGGCCGAGCAGACGGGTCTGGACGCCGGCACCCTAGCGCCGGTGCTGATGATGCTGGAACTTCAGCACCGGCTGGTGCGCCGATTGGACGGGACGTGGGAGGCGCGCTGACTACTTCCGGTTGGCCTTGGCGACCTCGGCGTCCCACGTGCCGGCGATGACGCTGCCGTATTCCTCGTAGCCACCAGTGGCGCGCGGGCCGGTCAGGCGGGGGCGCGGATTGCCGATACGGCCGGTGGTGTAAAATTCTTCACTGGTCTGGTCTTCGCAGAGGAAGTGATAGGCCAATCCGGCCCGCTCCGTGTCGGTCTGGTTGTCGCCGGTGGCGTGCGGGGTGCCATAGCAAAAAAAGAGAACGCTGCCGGCCTTGAGCTCCACGTCGATCGCCTTGCTCTCGTCGGGATAGCAGCGGATGTGGTGGTCGCTGTTGCCGTCGCGCTGATGGGGCAGGAGGTTTTCCCAGGCGTCGGGCACAATGCGCATGGTGCCATTGGCCACGGTGGCGTCGTGGATCGCAATCCACATGGCGGTGCCGCGAATGGGCTTGGGGATCTTGAAGTAGGCGTTGTCCTGATGCCACGCCGTGCCCATGCCGGTGCGGCCGGGTTTGAGAAAAATCTGGTCAAGGTGCAGCGTGACTTCCGGCCCGAGGAGCCGGGTGACCGTATCGATGACCTTCGGGGCAAAGGGCACGGCGCGGATGAGCGTGCTGTAGAAATTGGCCGGGCAAAGCTGGAGATTCTGCTTGGTCTGCGAGGTCGTCTTACCGTCGCCGTCGGTGGCAACGTTGCGCAGAAAGCCGTTTCGCTTGAGCCGGGCGATGTCGGCTTGGAGGGCGGCGGTTTCCTCGGCGTTGAAGAAGCCGGGCACGGCCAAATAGCCGCGGCGCCGGAATTGCTCGATCTGGGCAGGGGTAAGTTTCATGGACGGGCCGATCCTAGCACAGGCGGCGCGGGCTTGCGTTCAATCCCGGGCAGTGGCAGATCGTGCACATTCATGGACGCCATGCGTTACTTCGGCCGCGGCCGCGCCCGCAGCCTCGGCACCCACCGCGACTACGGGCTGGAAATCGTCTATCTGGAGAAGGGCGCGTTGAACTGGCATGTGCAGGGCCGCGTGGAACGCGTGAAGGCGGGGTCATTGTTCTTTTCCCTGCCGTGGGAGGAGCATGGCAGCGTGGACGAATTTGAACCGGGCCATTACTGGCACTGGGTGCAGTTCGGCTTGGAAGGCCGGGCCGACCGACCGCGGCGTCAGTTTGGCTTTCACCCGATGTTTGGACTACAAACTGGCGAATCCCACGCGGTGAGCCGGGTCCTGGCCGGGGCAGAGCGGCATGCGCACACGGCCACCCCCCGCGCGGCGTGGATCATCACTACCTTGGTCGAAGAGCTGCAGCACCCGGGCCGCCACGGCGACCGTTACCTCGCGGCCTTGGGTCGGCTGGCGATCTTGGAGCTGGCGCGCTGCATTGAGACCGGACCGGCGGCCGGGCAGGGCGACGATGCCTCCCTGCGCCGCGTCGAGGCCTTTATCCCGCGCCTGCGCGACACCTGCGAACAGACCTGGACCCTCGAAATGATGGCGGAGCAATGCGGTCTGGGACGTTCACGATTTGCCACTCTGTGCCGTCAGCTCTCCGGCGACAGCCCGCTGGAGTTGGTGAACCGCCTCCGCATCGACCGCGCCAAGGGGATGCTGCGCGAAACAGATGCTTCCGTGACGGACATCGCCTTCGCCTGCGGTTTCAGCTCCAGCCAGTATTTCGCCCGGGTCTTCCGCACCTTCACAGGTTTGGACGCCCGCGGCTATCGGCGTAAACACTCTGGTAGTTAACCTGACGGCCACCTAAGTTGGCGGCCGCCGAGCAAATGGATATGGAGGTGCGGCACAGATTCGCCGCCGTGAGGGCCGTTGTTGATTACGAGTCTATATCCGGCGTTGAGGTCCAATTGCCGAGCGACGTTTGCTGCGGTGAGCAGGAGGTGACCCAGTAGGCTTTGATCTTCGAGTTCAGCCGCCCCGACGCGCGGAATTGCCTTCTTGGGAATCACCAAAATGTGAACCGGTGCCTCTGGCTGGATGTCGTGAATCGCAATGCATTTTTCGTCCTCATGCACGATCTTGGCAGGAATTTCGCGGGCGATAATTTTTTCGAAAAGAGTCATGGCTGAATTTTTTTACAGGAGGACGCGGAGGACGCTGAGAGATTAAGGGCAGGCGCCACGCAGGATGAGTCGGGAGATTCCGGTGGTCAGGCGGGGTGTTGCTCAAGACCGC
>JAPOIC010000133.1 GCA_029979145.1 Opitutaceae bacterium | reverse complement strand
CGACGATGAGGAGGACGACATTGGCAATGCGCGTCAGGAAGCGGTTTAGCGTGGCATCCAGCTTGGCGCGATCGAGGGCGCGGGTCAGCAGGCCGGCGACCAGCTTGGCGACCCATTTGCCGATGACAAAATTGGCCAGGGCTCCGAGCAGCCGGATGCCGAAAGCGAGGCCTTCGGTAGTGAGCCAAGCCTGGACGGCATCCATCGTCGAATTGAGCGATTGGGTATTGGAGGCGGGTTCCATGAACGCGAGTTTGGCGAGCTGAGGCGGGAGGGGTCAACGCTTACGCCTTGTTTGACCTCGTCCGCCTTTCCCGCTCTCGTCCGGCCCATGCCTCTCTCGCTTACCGCCACGCGCGAACTGCTCTCGCGGCTGGGCCATTCGCCCCGGCGGTTTCTCGGGCAAAATTTCCTTATCGACGGCAACATTGTCCGCAAGTCCCTGGAGCTGGCCGAAGTGGGTCCGGATGATCGCGTGGTCGAGGTTGGCCCGGGCCTCGGCACATTGACCCGCACGCTTTTGAAGGCGGGGGCGGAAGTCTGGGCTGTGGAAAAGGACCCGACACTTTTTGCGCACCTGGGCGCCGAGCTCCCCTCCGCGCGGTTGCACTTGATGGAAGGGGATGCCGTGGAGCATCCGCTCGCGGGTCTTCCGGCCGACGGCGCCGACTTCAAGATCGTGGCCAACCTGCCCTATGCCATTTCCACGCCTTGGATGGACGGCGTGCTCGGCGGCGCCCTGCCCACTCGCATGGTGCTGATGCTGCAGCTGGAGGCGGCGGAACGCTATGTGGCCGCCCCCGGCACCAAGACCTTTGGCGCCATCTCGATTTTCCTGCAGTCGGCCTTTGCCGTGGCACCAGGGCACCGCGTGGCCGGCAACTGCTTTTACCCGAAGCCGGACGTCGATTCCTGCCTGCTCCACCTCGTGCGTCGACCCGCGCCGTTCGTTTTCCCGGTCGCGGCCAAGCAACTCATCCGGGGTTGCTTCCAGCAGCGCCGCAAGCAGCTGGGGGCTCTCCTGCGCGGCAGGCTGCCGGATAATGGTGCCGCTTGGCTTGAGTCGCTTGGCACGGCCGGCCTCACAGCCCAAGCCCGCCCGGAACAGGTGCCGGTGACGCTCTGGCAAAGTTTGGCGGAGCACCCAGCGCTGTCTTGAAACTTATCCCCGCCGGGCTAGTCTGGAGGGCGATGTTGCGTTCCGTTCTCTCTCTCGTGCTCGTCGGACTGTTGACCACTGCGATCGGCCACGCCCAACCCACCCCGGGACTGTTCGGCCAAATCGATGACCGCACCTACATCGCCCCTGGCGGCCTTTACCGGGTCAAGATTCCGGTTCTACCGGAGCTCGGCGGCACCATTTCCGACACCGCCAACGTCGTCGTCTTTCGGGACGACTACAATGTACACGTCAGCATCGGCGCTTTCGCGCTCGACGCCACGCAGCGCTGGGAACTCGCCACGCGCGGTCCCAAGTCCTACCTGCCGGCATTCTTCGCCGCCTATGTCATGCCCGACTTTGAGCGCATGTTCCCCGGCACCCACATCGAGAGCGGGGTCTTCCAGCCCGGCCGACTGGGCGGCGCCGTGCTTTGCTTTACCGTGCTGCCAGGCGGCAGCATGTTCGCGACCCAGTTGCCGGAAATCCGACGCCGCTCCAGCATGGCCATCGCCAAGCGAGGCAATCTCATCTTTGTCCAATCCAACGTCGCCTACGTGATCAGCATCGAGCTGACCGAACGGGTGCTGGAGGGCAGCACCTACCAGAAGACACCGGAGGAGGAGAACGCCATCCTGCGGGAGCGGTTGGAGGAGGTGGTCGCCGGCATGGACTTCGGCGCCCCCCCGAACCCATAAAAAAGCCCCGGGCGAACCGGGGCTTGGTGTGGTCAGGATTGGGCGAGGTCGCTCACTTGTAGCCGGGGAGGAACTTTTTCTCCGCCTTCACCATCTTGAGCGTCATCTCCTTGATCTCGGCGGGCGAGCAGACGGCGGAAGTCAATGGGTCGAGCATCAGCGCGTAGATCGCCTTTTCAACCGAGCGCTCGATACAGGCCTGGGCGCCGAGGTCGAACATCCGCATGTTCGAGTCGCAGAGCGCAGCCATCTGCGCCGGCAATGCGCCGTAACGGGTCGGATTCACGCCGTTGCGGTCGATCATGCAGGAAACCTCGACGCAACCGTCGGCCGGCAAATTGGTGATGAGTTGGCCGGCACCCTTCACGTTATTCATGACGTTGCCGTGGATGCGGAACGGGCTGTCCTTTTCGCGAGCCTCGATGATCCAGCTGGCGTATTCCCAGCTGCGCTCCCACTCCATCGCTTCCTTGCCGGCGAGCATGCGTGCGCGCTGCTTGTCGGCCAGCTTGCGCCAGTTCGGCCAGTTGTCGGCGTAGAAGCTCGTGCCGCCGTCATAACCCTCACGGGCATACTTCTGCACGAGCTCCTTCCGCTTGCGGTAATACGGCAGGTATTCGGAAAGATGACCGCTCGACTCGGTGATGAACGCGCCGAAGTGGAGCATCATGTCCTTGCGAACGATGTCCTTGTGCCACTCCTCGGCGAACCAGGCGTGCCGGTTGAGACGCTTCGGCTTCTTCGGCCGGCCCTCCTTGAAGGCGCGGGCGAGGTCAGCGGCGGCCTTGCGCTTGAGCAAGGGATAAAGATCCCGGCCCTTGTGCTCGAGTCGGGTGAACCACGCGAGGTGGTTGATGCCCGCACACTCCCAGTCCATCTCCGCGTAATCGACTCCTGCGCGGCCAGCCAGGAGGTGGCTCGTGCCTTGGACGGAGTGGCAGAGTCCGACGATCTGCATGGAGGATGTGCGACCGGCGGCCACGCACATCATGGCCATGGGGTTAGTGTAATTCAAAACGATAGCGTCCGGGCAAAGTTCCTCCGCGTCCTTCAGCACTTGCAGGAACACCGGGATGGTGCGCATTGATTTGAACAGACCGCCCGGGCCGATCGTATCGCCGATGCACTGGTCGATGCCGTATTTCGCCGGAATGTCGTTGTCGTAGCGCACACAGGCGGTGCCGCTGACCTCGATGCAATTCACGATGTAGTCCGAGCCGCTCATGACTTTGCGACGGTCGGCGGAACCCACGACCTTCCAATTCTTCTTCCCGAGCTGCTCGGCGAGGCGCGTGATGAGCTTGGTCATCGTGTCGAGCCGCTCCCGGTCGATGTCGACCAGGGCGATCGTGCCGCCTTGATCGCCGGGGATGCGCAGGACGTCGTTCATCAGGCGCGGCGTAAAACCGCTGCCCGCACCGAGCATCGTGATCTTGATCGGCCGGAGCATTTTGCCCGGCAGGCCGCGCGCGGCGGCATCGTGGGTGTGTTCGCCATGGCCGATGGCCTTGGGTTTCTTGGTCGCGCTCATAAGGGTGAATTGAGGGGTTGAGTCAGTGGGGGTTACGGACGCTACCTTGTCGCGTAACCTCGCGTGGGCACGATAGCAAAAGGTTGATTCGCGATGTGCATATTGTGATTTTGCCGGCATGCCCGAATCGGAGGTCTTTTCCTATGTGCGCGTCGCCGCCGACGAAGAGCGGAGCTCGGCGCATTACCGCTTTGAGAACATCGGGCGGGAGGCGCCGGCATCCTTTGTGATTCAGCGCACGATCGCCGGGGCGGCTTTTTTTGCCGACGCCGCGGGCCGGCGGCTCGTGCCGGTCGGGCTCGCAATGCTGTTTACGCACGCCGAGCCGACCTCCTACGGCTATCCCCCCGAGGCCACGGAGCCTTATCGGTTGCGCTTTCTGTCGTTTTCTCCGGGCGATCTGAAACCGTTATTCGACCGCCTGCGCCGCGACTTCGGCGCCGTGGTGCGCATGCCGGAGAACACGGAGGCCACCGCGCTGTTCAATGAGATCGTCCGCCGCTACCAGCAACGCCAGTTCCGCGATCGCCTGGAGCAAAGCGAACTGCTTCATCGGCTCCTCCTCGCTCTCTACCGTGATCAGGTGCAGGAGACCCGCCAGACTGATCCCGTGGAGTTCGGTCATCACTATCTCCAGAACCACTTCCGCTCACCGATCAACCTAAAGGGCGTCGCGGAAAAATGCGGCGTGAGCCGCGAGCACTTCATCCGCCAGTTCACCGGACGTTACCGGGAGTCCCCTGGAGTCGTGTTGCGTCGCCTTCGCCTGGAGCACGCCCGCGCCATGCTGCTCTCGACTCAGCTCAGCGTGCAGGACGTGGCGCTGGCCAGCGGATTTACCAGCAGCAACACCTTCTGCCGCGCTTACCGTGCGCGATTTGGACAAAGCCCGGGCGAACGGCGTTAGCCAGCCAGCTTGCGCCGCAACGCGAAGACGGAGCGCAAGTCGGCGCTCAGCTGGTCCTGCACGGCCTGTATCTGCCGATAGATGGCCGTGCGCCGACGATCCGGCCAGCAGCGGGTCGATTCCCTCACCTCAACCACACCCTCAGTGAATTTTGAGATTTTTGCCTTGGGGTTGGACTGGCGCGCCTCGGCCCAAGCCGCCTGAATGGCCCCGCCCAAAGCCGCGCCTTCATCCTCAGCCATCGCCACCACGGGAACACCGAACACATCGGCCATGATCTGCCGCCAGACGGCGGATTTCGCCCCGCCGCCGGTCACGCGGATTTCCTTCGCCTTCACCTGCAACGCGGCGAGTCGGTTTAAGCCATAATTCATTCCCAACGTGACCCCCTCCATCGCCGCGCGTGCGAGATGCGCCGGTTTGAAGGTATCAGCCGAAAGCCCCAGCAATGCTCCGGTGCCGTCCGGCACATTTGGCGTTCGTTCGCCGGCGAGATACGGCAGCAGCACCAAGCCATCGGCTCCTGCCGGTGCGGAGTCCACCGCCGCGGCGAACGCCGCATGATCTTGACCAAACAACGACCGCACCCGCTCGGTCACGGTGGTGACGTTCATCGTGCAGAGCAGCGGCAGCCACCCCCCGGTCGAGTCGCAAAAAGCGGCGATTTCACCCTGCCCATCCACGACCGGCTTGGCCGCATGCGCGTAGATCGTTCCGCTCGTGCCAAAGCTCGCGGTCACCACCCCCGGCTTCACATTGCCTGTGCCGATGGCGCCCATCATGTTGTCGCCTCCGCCCGCCGAGACAATCACGTCAGCCGCCAGACCGTAGCGTCCGCCGAGCTCTGGGCGGAGGGTGCCGACCACGGCGTCAGACGCGCTCAAGTCCGGCAACCAGTCACCGAGATTCCGATCAATAGCAGCGAGAACCGGCTGCGACCAGCGACGCTTGCGCACATCCATGAGCGCCGTGCCGGAGGCGTCGCCGTGCTCCATGAAATACTTCCCGGTCAGGTGAAAGTTGAGGTAGTCGTGCGGCAGCAGCACCTGCCGCAGCCTGCGGAAGTTCGCCGGCTCGTGGCGTTTGAGCCACAGAATTTTAGGCGCGGTATAGCCCGGCAGGAACGGCAGGCCGGCGGTGCGGATGACAGCTTTGGTGCCGCCAAGTTTGCGCGTGAGAAGATCGCACTCCGCCGCCGTAGAGGTATCGCACCAAAGCTTGGCCGGCCGAATGACCTCACCTTTGGCGTCGAGGGGCACAAAGCCGTGCTGCTGGCCGGAAACGCCAATGCCGCGCACGCGCTCGGCCTCGACCTTGGCGACCACGGCCATGATGACGTCATCCAGTGCCTTCACCCAGTCGGCGGGATGCTGCTCCATGTGTCCGGCCGGCAGGCCCGCGATCAGGGCGTGCGGCGCGCGGGCCTCGGCGATTACCTCGCGCCGTTCGAGGTCGAGGACGACCGCCTTCGTGCTTTGGGTTCCGGAATCGATGCCGATATACAAGCTCATGGGTTGCGACGATTGGGGCATATTTTCCTCGGACCGTGAAGCTCCGCTTTCGCAAATGTGCTCTGTCCTATTTCCCGCGCTCATAGGCGAGCGGCGGCGTCAATTGCCTTTGACCCGGCCAGAGGCCCCACCCAACCTCGCCAGCTTCAACCGCTAAACCTCACGCTCAT
>JAPOIC010000041.1 GCA_029979145.1 Opitutaceae bacterium | reverse complement strand
ATGCGGTTGAAATACGCGCCCTACTACCACGCCATCGAGGCGCAATCCGGCACGAACATCCGCTTGAACGGTAAGGACATGATCATGCTTTCGAGCAATGATTATCTCGGTCTTTCCTTTCACCCCAAGGTGATCGAGGCGGGTCAGGCGGCCTTGCGCAAATGGGGCACCAGCCCGACCGGCGCCCGGCCGTCCAACGGCTCCCGCGCCTACCACGTCGAGCTCGAGGAAAAGCTCGCCGCCTTCCTCGGCCGCGAAGCCTGCCACGTGCATGCCGCCGGCTACCTGTCCTGCATGTCCAGCGTCGCCAGCTTCGCGCAGAAGGGCGACGTCATCCTGGCCGACAAGAACATCCACTCCTGCCTGTGGGACGGCATCCGCCTGTCCATGGCCACGGTCGAGCGTTTTTCCCACAACAACCCCGACGACCTGCGCGGCGCGATCGAGGCGACCTCCGCTTCCGCTCCCAAGATGCTGATCGTCGAGGGCGTCTACTCGATGGAGGGTCACATTTGCCGTCTCCCCGAGATCGCCAAGATCGCGGAGCAGAACGACTGCTTCACCGTGCTGGACGATGCGCACGGCTTCGGTGTGCTCGGCCGGCAGGGCCGCGGCACCATTGATCATTTCGGCCTCAACGATTCCGTCGAGGTGGTCTGCGGCAGCCTTTCGAAATCCCTCGCCAGCACCGGTGGCTTCGTCGCCGCGTCGCGGGAGATCATCGACTACATGCGGACGAACTCGAAGCAGACGATCTTCAGCGCCGCCCTGAGCCCCAGCCAGGCCGCCATCGCGATGACCGCGCTCGACATCATGCAGAACGAGCCGGAGCACCACCAGCGCCTGTGGGCCAACACCCGCAAATACAAGGCCATGCTCAAGCAACTCGGCCTCGATATTTGGGAAAGCGAAACCCCGGCGGTGCCAATCGTGCTCGGGTCCAAGGAACGCGTCTATCCGTTCTGGAAGGCCCTGCTCGACAAGGGCGTGTTCACGGTCATGTCCATCGCCCCGGCCGTGCCGGTCGGCAAGGACTTGGTTCGCACCGCCATCTCGGCGATGCACACCGAAGAGCAGCTCGAGCGCATCGCCGAGGCGATGGCTTACGCAGTCAAGAAGGTCGGCTGACCCCCAGCGCGGCCCGCACTTGGGCCGCGGTTTCGCGCCACGTCGGCAAGGTTCGCGCCGGGATGGCGTCACGCGCCTCCGCCGCCTTGCCGTCCAGCCACTCGCTCACCGCCGTGCGCCAAGCCGCGCGGTCATTAGGTTTCACTAGGTGCACGCCGGCGCCGGCATTTTCGCGCACGGAGGGAATGTCACTCGCGAGACAAGGCACTCCGCGCCACAGCGACTCCAAAACCGGCAGGCCGCAGCCCTCCGCCAACGTCGGAAATGCGGTGAAGGCCACCCGGCCATAGAGGTCCGCCAAGCCCGCGTCATCCAGTTTCCCATGCGCCTGCAGTCCGGGGAACTCCCGCCGCAGCTCCTTGATTCGCGTTTCGATGGGCCGGCCAAAATGCGGATTCGTGCGGCCAACCAGATGCAGCGAAAACGTCCGCCCTTCGCGCCAAAGTGAATCCGCCACGTCGAGCAGCAGCGCTTGGTTTTTGCGTGGTTCCAAAATCGCCACGCAAAGGATCTCCGGCGGGGTCACCGGTTCAACCGAGTCACGCCGCGGCTGGTCGTCAAAATCCGCTCCCAGTGTGATCACGCGCACCTCGGGCACCCGCGGCAAGCCAAGCCATTCCCAATAGCCCACCAGCTCTTGCCGACTGGCCTCGGAAACCGCCAGCACCAGGTCGAAGCTGGCGAGCATCTTCAAATACGCCGGGTGCCGCGCCACGCTTTGCGGCCATGTGATCTGCGGCCAGCGCATTGGAATCGCATCGTGAAAAATCGCCGCCAGCCGGCACGGCCGCGCCGCCATCAGCTCCGTCCAGTCAGGGCGTTCGGAGGGCGCAAAGACCTCGGCCGTCAAGAACCAGTCGTCCGCATGGGCGCGCGCCGCCCAGGTCGTCCCTTCGACCACCGTAGCATCAACGTCCAATGCCGCGCCCAGTCGGCGCGCCACGCGTTGCAGCCCGGAGAAATGGCCCGCGCGGGCCGACTTCGTGCCGTCGAGCCAGATCACGGCCGCATCGCCTCCTCGAAACGCGCGAAGAGCCGCGCGGCATTGGCATGCGCGTTGAAATTCTCCTCCACCCACCGCCGTGCGTGTGCCCGCATTTTCTCCGCCAACGCGTCCTCCCGGCGCAGGCGATCCAAGGCCTCGACCCAGGGTTCCGTCTCGTCCACCGACGCCACCAAGCCCGACACGCCGTCATCGATCGCCTCGGTGGTCGCCGCCACCGGCGAGGTCACGACCATGACGCCGATCGCCATCGCTTCCGGAATCACATTGGGCAGGCCGTCGCGATCGCCGGTCGCGGCGATGACGCCGCTGTGCAGCAGCACGTCGGCCCACTCCAACTGCCGCCACACCTCATGGTGCGGCAGTTGGCCGGTGAATACCACTTGGCCGGCGATCCCAAGATCACCCGCCAGTTTCTCCAATTCCGCCCGCAACGGACCGTCGCCCACGATGCGCGCCGCAAACGGCACGCCGGCCTTCGCCAGTGCGGCATAAACGCGCAGCTGGTGTCGCAGGCCCTTTTTCTCCACCAGCCGCGCCACGCACACGAGACGCAACGGGTCGCGCACACTGCGCAGCGGCTTGACCGCGGGGAGGTGCTCCAATCCACGGCGGATGCAGGCGATGCGATCCGAATCCAATCCCTTTTCGATCAACGAAAGCCGGCCCATTTCCGTCGAGGTGTGGATAAATCGCGCATGTTGCAGCTTGTCCACCAGCCACCAGTCGCCGCCATGCTCGTAGATGTCGTAAGCGTGCGCCGCCGCGCTGTAGCGATGGCCGTCGAGGCGCCAAAGCAGCCACGCCGCCGTTGCCGGGGCTCCGCCCCATGGCGCATGAATCAGGTCCGCGGGCTCGCGGCGGAACTGTCCCGCGTAAAGGCACGCAAAGCCGGCTCCGAGCATGTTCTCCCAAAAGTTCAGCCATGAGGGAGCCTTGCGCGTGAACAAGCCGTGCACGACCTGCCGGAGCACCTCCGGCCGCCGCCAGCCTTCATACGGAATCATCCACAGAAGCGTCAGCAGGCGCCACTTCGGGAAGCGCCGCACCGGCACGCCGCGAAAGGTCCCGCCCCCGCCCCAGAGCGAATACAGCCGGAGCCGCGCCCCGCGCGTGAGCATCGCGATCACCTCCCGCTGCAAAAACGTTTCCGTCGATTTGGGAAACGTCGTGAACAGGTAGGCGATGACGGGCTGGTCCGGCTTCAAGGTCGGGGCAGCATGAGCAACCGCGCGGCGGGCGCGCAATGCGGAAGACGCGGCCTCAGCGCAGCCGCATGTGCTCGCGGTAAAACTCCGCGCACAGCGCATAGATCGCCTTCGGGTCGGAGAGCTTCAGCGCCTTGTCGGCCAGCTTCTTCGCCGCGCCCAGCTTCATGCCGCGAATGAGGAACCGCACCGCCGGAATCAACGGCGGGGTCATGCTCAACGCGTCGACGCCCAAGCCGAGCAGCAGGGGCACCAGCACGGGATCGCCGGCCATCTCACCGCACACGCTCACGTTGATTTTCTTCTTGTGGGCCGCGTCGATGATTTGCCGCAGCGTGCGGACCACCGCCGGATGCGTCGGCTCGTAAAGGTGGGCGATGCGGTCGTTCACCCGGTCGATGGCGAGCAGGTATTGGATCAGGTCGTTGGTGCCGATGCTGAAAAACCCGCACTTTTCGGCAAGAATATCGGAAGTCACGGCGGCACTCGGGATCTCGATCATGGTGCCGACTGTGAGCTTGGCGTTGAACGGCGTGCCGCGGGCCTTGAGCTCCGCCTTGCACTCGTCCAGCAGCGCGTTGGCCCGGGCGAGCTCCTCGGTGCCGCTGATCATCGGATACATCAGGCGGATGTTGCCGTGCGCGCTGGCCGCGAGGATGGCGCGGAGCTGGTCCTTGAAAATATCCGTGTGCTCGAGGCAAAACCGGATGGCCCGGAAACCCATGAAGGGATTGTTCTCCTTCGGAAACAGGTGCGGGTTGCCCGCCATCGGCTTGTCGCCGCCGAGGTCGAGCGTGCGGATGATGACCGGATTTGGCGCCAAGGCCGCGGCCACCTGCCGGTAGGCCAGCGTCTGCTCCGCCTCGGTGGGGATGCGCGAGCTGTCGAGGTAAAGGTATTCCGTGCGGAAGAGGCCCACGCCCTCGGCGTTGAAGTCCTGCACCAGCCGGATCTCGTCGACCTTTTCAATGTTGGCCATCAGCGCGACCTTCGCGCCGTCAAGCGTAACGGCCGGTTCGCGATTGGCCCCCATGAGCTGCTGCTCAAGGTTTCGCTTTTGTTCCTGGATCTTGCCGTAGCGGACGAGCGTGGAGTCCGTCGGGTTGAGGATGACGGTGCCCTCGTAGCCGTCGACGATCGCCCAGTCGCCGTTGCGCACGCGCTGAGTCAGGTCGCGCATGCCGACGATCGCCGGGACCTTCATCGAGCGCGCCACGATCACGGCGTGGCTGGTCCTGCTGCCGGAGTCCGTCACCACCGCCAGCGCCGTGCTGCGGTCGAGGCCGGCGGAGTCGGAAGGCGAGATGTCATTGGCGACGACGATGCGTTCGCCCGCCAGCTTGCTCAGGCTGGTGTCGGACTGGCCCAGCAGGTTTTGGAGCACCCGCTGCGCGACGTCGCGGATGTCGCTCGCGCGCTCCCGCAGGTATTCGTCGTCGATCTCCGAGAACGCCTTGATGTAGCGCGACGAGATCTTGTTGAAACAGGTTTCGATGTTGAGGCCGGTCGTCTCGAACTCGCGAATGGTCTCCGTGATTAGCGCCTGGTCCTCCAGAACCATCAAGTGAGCGTCAAAGATCCGTGCCTCCTCCGGGCCGATGTTTTCCTCCACCTCCGCCTGGATCTTGGCGATCTGCTGCCGGGTCAGGACCAGCGCGTGGTCGAACCGCGCCACCTCGTCGATCCGCTTTTCCGCATCGACCTGATAATGCGGCACTTCGACATCACTCTGGGTAAAGACAAAGGCCCGCCCGTAGGCGATACCCTCGGATGCGGGGATGCCTTTCAGGGTGATCTCGGACTGGTCTGGGGAGTCGGCCATGCACGACCGCCGATGCCCGGGGCCCCGGCGGCGCCAAACGATAACGCGGGGCCAAATCGATTGGTCAATGCGATTTACGCCAGCCGACCCGTCATGACGAAGGCCGTCGGCCCCCACGCCGCCCGGATGCAATCTGCAATCGGCCCGACTTCGGTCCCGTCGGCCAAAAACGCAAACGACGCACTCCCGCTCCCACTCATCCGGGGCCGCAGCCCAAACCGTCTGTGGAGCTCGGCGTGAAGCGCCGGCAGCGCCGGGTATTTGGCAAAGACCACCGCTTCCATGGCGTTGAACAACAGTTCCTCCGCCGGAGCGTCACCGGCGCGCCACGCCTGAAGCCGCGCCTTGGCCTCCGCCGCCGGCGCATAGGTTTCCGGCCGCGCCACCATCCGGCCATAAGCCCATGGGGTCGACACGCCAAACCCCGGCTTGAACACCAGCACCCGCCTGCCGCGCAACCGGGCGTGTTCCGCCGCCACCATGCTTTCCAACACCTCGCCCCGGCCGCGCATGATCACGGGCGCGCCGGCCAAAAATAACGGGCAGTCGGCGCCGAGGCCGGCCGCCAGTTCTCCCAGCGCCGCAGCGTCGAGCGATTCGCCCGACAGCTCGTTCAACGCCCGCAGCGTCGCCACCGCGTCGCTGCTGCCGCCGCCCAACCCGGCGCCGGCGGGCACGCGCTTGGTCAGGCGGTAAGTCACCCCACCCTTCCAACCGGTCACTTGGCGAAAAGCCGCATCCGCGCGCAGCACCAAATTCGACTGATCCGTCGGCACGCCCGGCGCATCACAAATCAGCGAAACTTGATCCGCCGATTCGACCTCGAGTTCATCGCCCCAGTCGAGCGGCGCCGCCACGGAAAGCAGATCGTGAAACCCATCCGCCCGCCGACCGATGATGGCGAGAAACAGGTTGAGCTTGGCGGGGGCGGGATAACGGACCTTCGTCACGGCCCGCGCAGTCAGGCACAAGTGCGCCGGCAAATCCAGTCCGACCCATTTTCGCTTTGGATTAATCGCGTTTCCTGTGCACAACTTAGTCCTCACATGCCCTGCGATCTGATCCTCGTCCTCGATGCCCCCTCACCCGCGCCGCTGCGACCGGTGCTCAAGCAACTTCAGGGCACCGTGCGCTGGGCGAAGGTCGGCCTGGAAATGTTCACCGCCTGCGGCCCCGACTGCGTGCGCGAGGTGGCGGACCTGGGTTTCAACATCTTCCTTGATCTCAAGCTGCACGACATCCCCAACACGGTCGCCAAGGCCGTGGAGTCGGTGTCCGGTCTGCCGATCAAGATGCTCACGGTTCACGCCTCCGGCGGCACGGAAATGCTGCAATGGGCCGACCGCGCCCGCCGCGACCACGCCCCGAACCTGCTTCTGCTGGGTGTCACCGTGTTGACCTCGACCAGTGCCGAGGGCCTGCTGGCGACCGGCGTGCCGGATACACCGGAGCAACAGGTGCTTCGCCTCGGCCAGCTCGCAATCGACGCCGGCCTGCGCGGTTTGGTCTGCTCGCCGCTGGAAATCGCCCCGCTGCGAGCCGCGCTCCCGGGCGACGTGCAACTCGTCACGCCCGGCATCCGCCCCCGCGGCAGCGCCGCCGACGACCAGTCGCGCATCATGACGCCCGCCGAGGCCGCGGCCGCCGGCGCCAATTTTCTTGTCGTGGGCCGGCCCATCGGCCAAGCCCCCGACCCGGCCGCGGCGGCCCGCGCCATCCTCGCCGAAATTTCCGCCGCCTGATCGATCATGAGCCGCACCGCCGCCATCCTCCTCGCCGCCGGCAGCGGCCGTCGCATGGACGGCGCGGTGGCAGACAAGGTGTTGGCCCCGCTCAACGGTCGTCCGCTCTTCGCGTGGTCCGCCGCTGCGTTCGCCGCCAGCGGGGTGGCGGACTACTACGTCGTCGTTTACCGCGACCAGCGTCAGATGACTGCCCTTGCCGCCCACGCGCCCACGCCGTCGGTGCTTGTGAGAGGCGGACGTGAACGGCAAGACTCCGTGATGAACGCCCTCGCCGTCCTGCCGGACGACATCGAATACGTTTACATCCACGACTGCGCCCGGCCCCTGATCGAGCCGGAGCAGCTCGTGGCGCTGCACAAGGTTGTGCGCCGCGAGGACGCCGTGATCCTAGCCCACCGCGTGGCCGACACCATCAAGCAGCACCGCGACGACGGCCACCTCCGCACCCTGCCGCGCAGCGCGCTCTGGGCGGCGGAAACCCCGCAGGTTTTTGCCCGCGACCTGATCGTGCGCGCCTACCAGAAAGTCGCCGCCGGTCGCATCGCCGTTACCGATGACGCGTCCGCCGTCGAGGGGCTTGGCCACCCGGTCGCATTGCTGGAGAACACCCGGCCCAACCCCAAGCTCACCATCCCCGCCGACCAGGCGTGGATCGAGTTCCTCGTCACTTCCGCTTCATGACTGGCATCCGCATTGGCCACGGCTACGACATCCACCGGCTCGTCCCGGGCCGCCCGCTCATCCTCGGCGGCGTGCGTTTTGCCACTGACTACGGGCTCGAGGGCCATTCCGACGCCGATGTGCTGACGCATGCCATCTGCGACGCCCTGCTCGGCGCGGCCGGCCTGCCCGACATCGGCCACTTCTTTCCCAATACCGACCCCGCGTTCAAAAACATCGATTCGCAGCTGCTGCTGCAGCGGGTCTGCGGCGAGCTCCGGTCCCGCGGCTACGAGGTCGGCAATATCGATGCGTCGGTCATTGCGGAGAAGCCGAAGCTCGTTTCCCGTCTTGGCGAAATGAAGGCGCGGCTGGCGAATTCCACCGGCCTCGCGCCCGAGTCCGTCGGCATCAAGGCCACCACCAACGAGGGCGTCGACGAGATCGGCCGCGGCGCGGCCATTGCCGCGCATGCGGTGGTCCTCATTCAACAAACTCGGGCCTGAACCACCGCTCATGCGCCTGATCCTGGCCTTGGTCTCTACTTTGTCCGGCCTGGCGCTCGCCGGCTGCTGGTCGCGCGAATCGCCGGTCGAACAAGGCAATCGCGAACAAGTGCTGCACCGCAGCCTCGGCGCCGACGTCGCCGATCTTGATCCCCAGCTCGTCACCGGCCTGCCGGAAGTCAACGTCGTGAGCGCCCTGTTCGAAGGCTTGGTCGGCGAAGACCCGCACGACCTCCACCCCGTGCCCGGCGTCGCGGAGGCATGGGACATTTCGCCTGATGGCCTGACCTACACCTTTCATCTGCGCGCCGACGCCCGTTGGTCCAACGGCGAACCACTCACATCGCAGGACTTCCTCAACGGCTACCGTCGCATCCTCACTGCGGACCTCGCAGCCGACTACGCCTCGATGCTCTATCTCGTGCAAAACGCCCAAGCGTTTCACAAGGGCACGCTGCGCGAATTCGGCCAGGTCGGTTTCGCCACGCCCGACGCGCGCACCTTGGTGATCACCTTGGAGCATCCGGCGCCGCATTTCCTCACCCTGCTCTCCCACCCGGCGTGGTTCCCCATCCACCTCCCCAGCGTGGAGCAAACCGGCTCGCCCTACCGCCGCGGCAACCCGTGGACGCGCCCCGGCAACCTGATCAGCAACGGCCCGTTCGTGCTCAAGTCCTGGCAGCCCGATCGCGTGATCATCGTGGAGAAGAATCCGTTCTATTGGGACGCCGCCACCGTGCGGCTCGCCGCGATTCACTTCCATCCGTCTGCGAGCGTCGACGCCGAGGAACGCGCCTTTCGCGCCGGCCAGTTGCACATCACCGAGGCCTTGCCCGTAAGCAAAGTCGACCCCTGGCGGCGCGACCGCCCGGAGGTCCTGCGCATCGACCCGTTTCTCGACACCTATTTCTACCGGCTCAACGTCACCCGCCCCATCTTCAACGAGGTCAAGGTGCGGCGCGCGCTCTCGCTCGCCCTCGACCGCGAGGCGATCGTGACCAACATCACGCGCGGCGGCCAGCAACCCGCCTTCAGCTTCACGCCGCCCGGCACGGCTGGTTATGAGCCGCCCGCGGGCGTCAGCAGCGATCCCGCCGCCGCCCGCGCCTTGCTGGCCGAGGCCGGTTACCCCGGCGGCCAGGGCCTCCCGCAACTCGAACTGCTTATCAACAGCTCGGGCAACCATCGCGTCATCGGCGAGGCGGTGCAGGAAATGTGGCGGCGCGAGCTCGGCGTGAACGTGCAGCTGCTCAACATGGAGATGAAGTCGCTCCTCGCCGCCCGGCGCGCGCTCGACTACCAAATCCTGCGCTCAGACTGGGCCGGCGACTACCTCGACCCGGCGACGTTCCTCGATGTCTTTGCCGGGGCCTCCGGCAACAACCACACCGGTTGGAGCAACCCGGACTATGATGGCCTCCTCTACGAGGCCGCGCGCACCTCCGAGCGGGATGCCCGCTACACCCTGCTCCGTCGCGCGGAAACTATTCTCCTCCGCGACGCGCCGATCATTCCGCTCTACTACTACACCACCGTGCGGCTCGTGCACCCCGCCGTGCACGGCTGGTATCCCACGTTGCTGGATCGGCATCCCTACAAACATGTCTGGCTGGAACCGTAGCCGTGCGCGCCTCGCTCGCCTGGTTCTCGCGACGCTGGTCGTGGCGGGACTCGGTGGCTGCGCCCAACGAACCCCGACCGACCAAGAGCTGCGCGTCAGCCAGCGCAACGAACCCGGCACGCTCGACCCTGCGCTCGCGAATCTGCCGGACGAACTTTTTGTCATCCGCGCGCTTAGCGAAGGTCTCGTCACGCCGGATCCCGAGGGCGGCGAGCCCGTCCCCGCGGCCGCGTCGCACTGGACGGTTTCGAGCGATGGCCTGACCTGGACCTTCCACCTTCGCCCCCACGCGAAGTGGTCCAACGGCGAGCCCGTCACCGCCAGCGATTTCATCGCCTCGTGGCAACGCGTCCTGACTCCCGCGACTGGCGCCCCGAAGGCGTCGCTGTTGTTCGACGTGGCGGGTGCCGCGGCGTATTACCGGGGTGAGCTCGCCGATTTTTCGACCGTGGGTTTCACCGCGCCCGACACCCTTACGCTGCGCATCACGCTCGCCCGGCCGAATCCGCAGTTCCTCGCCTACGTCGCCAGCGGCCCGTGGATTCCCGTGAATCCCCGAACCGTCGCCCACCACGGCGGTGACTGGACGCGTCCCGGCAATCACGTGGGCAATGGCCCATTCACGCTGAGCGAGTGGTCGCCGAACCAGCACCTTCTCGTCGCCCGTCGGCCGGATTTTTGGGACTCCGCAGCAATTCATATCGAGGCCATCCGATTCCTCGCCTTCGACAACGGCGATACCGAGGAGCGCGCCTTTCGCGCCGGCCAAGTCGACGTCACCATGTCGGTGCCGGGCACGAAGATCGCGGGCTACGCCGCGCAGGAATCCAGCCCGCTGCGGCGCGTGCCCCTGCACGAGACGCGCTTCCTCACCTTCAACACCACCCGGCCTCCGCTGAGCGATGTGCGCGTGCGCGTGGCCCTTTCGCTCGCGCTCGATCGCGTCGCACTGGCGACCCAGGTTAAAAAAGGGGGACAAATGCCCGCCTACCAATTCGTGCCGCCGGGACTCGGTGGATTCCTCCCGGGGCAGCAATTGGCCGAGGACGCCAACGCAGCGCGCCGCCTGCTCGACGAAGCCGGTTATCCCAATGGCGAAGGATTCCCCGATCTTGAACTTGTGGGTTGGTCCGAGACGCCGGTGCTCGAAGCCGTGCAGGCAATGTGGCTCAAGGAACTCGGCATCCGGGTGCGCCTCGGCGTGCGCGACGCCAAGGTGCACCTGTCCGCGCTCACGACGGGCGACTACGACATCGGATTCATGACCGCGATTCCCGACGTGGGCGATCCGGCGAATCTCTTGGCCGACCTGCGCTCGGACTCCTCCGCCAACTACTCGCAATGGCGCAACCCCGCATACGACGACGCTCTCGCCGAGGCCGCCGCCGAACCCACGCGCGCCGGTCGCTTGCTGGCTTTGGCCCGCGCCGCGGACACCATCACCGCCGAGTGCCCGTTGGCGCCGCTGTATTTCAATACCAAGACCATTCTCGTCAGCCCGCGGGTGCATAAATGGCGCGAAGACGCCCTCTGGAATCGTTTCTATCACGGCGTTTCGGTGAGCCCAGCGCGTTGATCCCCGGCCACAGTGCCCGCGCGGGCTTGCCGCCCCGTGTCATAACTGTTCTCGTCTCCCTCACATGACCCGACGTCTTTTGGCAATTCTGGCCCTCCTCGCCTTCGCTGCCTGCTTCACCAGCTGCGGCCCAGGTAAGAAGGCCGCCGACCGGGAGAACGTCGGTCCGGACGGCAAGAAGCGCATGATCTGGCGCGTCGGCAACGGCTCCGAGCCGCAGGACCTCGACGGGCAGACCATCACTGGTGTCCCGGAGCACAAGATCATGATGGCGCTCTCCGAAGGTCTTGTGGCCGAGGATCCCGTCGACCTCCACCCCGTGCCCGGCATGGCGGAGACTTGGGAAATTTCCGAGGACGGCCGCGTCTACACCTTTCACCTCCGCGCCAATTTGAAATGGTCCGACGGCTCACCGCTCACCGCCGCGGAAATCGTCGAGTCCTTCCGCCGGATGATTTCGCCCGGCCTGGCGTCCGAATACGCCTATCTCATCTACAACTTCGTGTCCGGCGCGAAGGATTACTACGAAGGCCGGACCACCGATTTTTCGCAGGTGGGTT
>JAPOIC010000252.1 GCA_029979145.1 Opitutaceae bacterium | reverse complement strand
TGAGCACGTCGTGGTGGATGGCCCCGCCGGGCTCTCCGAAGTGACCCGGGCCATTCTCCTCGTGGCGGATCTGGCGTTGCTACCCTGCGGTCCCTCGGTGCTCGACCTGCGCGCAGCCAACGAAGCGATCCGGGTGGTAAAGCAGGCTCAGGCAATCCGGAGCGGGCGGCCCGACGCAGTGCTGATTCCGAACAAACTTCAGATCCACTACCGACTAAGCCGTGAGCTACTCGAAACGACGCGGAGCATGGCGGTGGCCTCAACGGCCGGACTTCGGTTGCGGCAGGCCTACGCGGAGGCTGCCGGTCAGGGGACGGTGGTGTGGCGTCTGGGAGCGCGCGGTGAAATGGCTGGCAATGAAATCAGGGAGTTGTGGCATGGACTATTCAGGACGGACACGGAGAACGATAGGCGAGGCGTTGATGACGGAAGGGTTTAGCCGGGAAGCCCTTGCCTTTGTGGGCGGGGCGACAGGAACGGCGATTATGGCTCCGGCCGGTCCCGAAAAAGCCGAGACTCCGCCGCGAAAACGAGTGCCCCCTGCGAAGAATCGCCCCACCCGCAACCGGACAAACGCGGCCACCGCCCCCGACTCGACGGTGTCGATGACGTTCCGGCTGCCCGCAGACTTGCCCGGCCGATTGGTTCAGGTTTCGGCCGAACGCAAGGTGCGCCGCGAAGCGCCCTTCAGCCAGCAGGACATTGTGGCTGAAGCATTGCGAGAATGGTTGGCCACGCACGCTTCATGCGCCTGAGCCTCTCAATACCCTTCGCATGCAGAGCGCCAGCTCTCGGCTTTACGGCCTTATTGCCGAGCAATTCCGCATTTGTCAGGCCGAGGATTTCGCCGCGCCTGGGAGCCGCGTCGAGATCCTAGGCTGAGACGACCCTCATCATTTCTCACGAACTGAAGGATGGCGGCGGCCTCTACGGTCGGTTTGCTTATGCACCAACTCACGATGCTGCCTGCGCGATTACGCGCCGTTGACCCACACCACTTTCGTCACGAACGGTCTGCCGAAGAGCGGCGTGCGATAGTGGACAACCGCCCTCGTGCCGTTCTTGAGTTCCTCCGCCGGAGCGAAGTGCCAGTTGTGAACGAATTTCGTCCGACTCGTCAGGGCGAGTTCAGTCGGCGCTTCGCCATTTCGGGGTGCGAACCGCACGGTGCGGGCCGCCACGTCGATACTTTCCACCACGCCGCACGCGGGACGAGAGCGGACAGTGTGCGCCGAAGCCGTAGTGGTAGAAAACAACACGAGGCCCAGCACCGCCGGGCCAAACCGAATTGCATTCGAGGTCTTCATTTTTTGGTCCTCTTGTCTGCCCCGCAGCGTAGAGGAGGGCAACCGGACGACGGGCGCTTTATCTGGTAATCAATGGTCGCAGGTGCAGGCGTATTCGGCGCGCTTGCATTCTCCACAGGTGGCAAGGTCGAGCTTGAAGCGGAGGTTGACCGGTTTGGCGTCGGCGGTCTGCTTGAACTGCACGACGACGTTGTAGCCTTCTCCGTCCGGCAGCTTCGCCTTGCTCACGAGCGAGTCGCCTTTCTTCTCGAACTGAAGGGTGGCCTTGCCGCTCTTGGCATCGGCAATGGCGGTGATGGTTTGCGTCGTCACCGGCACGGCCTTCATCTCATCGTTGTAGAAGTTGATGGTGACGGTGCGGTCTTTCTCGACCACGAACTCTGCGTGCGGCTCGGTTTTGTCGAGCAGGCGACCGCCCTTGGGCGTGGCCTTGTGAGCGTGGTCATGTTTGTCGGCGGCGATGGCGGTGAAAAGGCCAACGCACAGGGCGGCGGCCAACGTGAGGATGCGGAGGTGTGTTTTCATGGTTCTTTGGTTATGCGGACGGCGCGGGCGCAGTGTCGGGCGAAGGTCCACCTTCACCAGAAGGTGTCTCCACCGGCGCGTCGTCCGCAGATTTCTTTTGTCGCTCCAGCCATTCGTAGAGCGTGGGAAGCAGCACGAGCGTCAGGAAAGTGGAGCTCAGGATGCCGCCGATGACAACGGTGGCAAGCGGTCGCTGGACCTCCGCGCCTGCGCCGCTGGCAATCGCCATCGGGACGAAGCCGAGCGAAGCCACGAGCGCAGTCATGAGCTTTGGACGTAGCCGAAGCAGCGAGCCGTCCCAGACGGCGGTGCGCACGTCCGCGCCACGTTCGCGCAACTGGTTGAAGAACGTGATGATCATGAGTCCGTTGAGCACGGCGATGCCGGAGAGTGCGATGAATCCGCCGCCCGCCGAGATGCTGAACGGCAGGTCGCGCGCCCACAGTGCGAACACACCGCCAGTCACGGCGAGCGGAACGGCAAGAAACACCAGCAGGGATTGCCGAAGGCTTTGCAGCGCCATAAAGATGAGGACGAAAATCAGGGCCAGGGCGGCCGGAACAACAAACATAAGGCGACGGCGGGCTTCCTGGAGATTCTTGAACTGTCCGCCAAACTCGATGGTATAGCCGTCGGGCAGCTTGATTTGTTCGGCGATCTTCTTCTGCGCTTCGAGGACGAAACCCTCCACGTCGCGTCCGCGCAGGTTCACCATGATGGCCGCACGTCGCTGGCTGTATTCCCGCGCGATGGATGCGACCTGCTCGACGACCTTGAAGTCAGCGACCAGGCCGAGCGTGAGCAGCCCGCCGTCGTCCACTCGAACAGGCAGCCGTTTAAGGTCGTCAATCTTTTCCCGCAAGTCCTCACTTAGGCGCACCACGATGTCGAAGCGGCGATTGCCTTCGATGAGCTTGCCGACTTCCTGCCCGGCCAGCGCGGCGTGGACGACGCGGTTCAGCTCTGCGGCGTGGAGGTTGTATTTGCCCATCGCCTCGCGATTGGGAACGATTTCGAGCAAGGGTGATTTGCCGAGTGCGTCAAACTCCACGTCGGAAGCGCCGCGAACGCCTTCGAGGATCTCCCGCGCCTCGCTCGCGATCTTCTCAATTACGGCAAAGTCCTCGCCGAAGACTTTCACCGCAATGTCCGCGCGCGTTCCTTCGAGGATCTCGTTGAAGCGCATCTCAATTGGCTGGCTGAACATGTGCCCTTCGCCGGGAAGATGTTTGCCCAGTTCCTCGGTCATCAAATTGGCCAGCGCCTCCTTGCCAATGGGTTTGCCATCCACTTGGC
>JAPOIC010000305.1 GCA_029979145.1 Opitutaceae bacterium | reverse complement strand
GGTTTCTTGGTATTCGTCGGCTGGGACCGAATCCGCCACCCAGCCACCACCGGCCTGGATGTAGACGTTGCCGTCCTTCAAAAGTGCGGTGCGGAGCATGATGCAGGTGTCCATGTTGCCGTCGTAGCCAAAATGACCGAGGGCGCCGGCGTAAAAGCCGCGTTGGAGCTGTTCGAGCTCCGTGATGATCTGCATGGCCCGGACCTTGGGCGCGCCACTGACCGTGCCGGCGGGGAAAGTCGCCCGCATCAGGTCGTAGGCATTCTTGTCCGTGGCAATGCGGCCCTCCACCTGCGAGACGATGTGCATCACGTGGGAGTAGCGCTCCACGACCATGTAGTCGGGCACGGTGACGCTGCCGAATTCGCAGACGCGTCCAATGTCATTGCGGGCCAGATCCACGAGCATGAGGTGCTCGGCCTTTTCCTTTTCGTCGGCGAGCAGCTCCTTTTCAAGGGCCACGTCCTCCGCATGGGTGGCGCCGCGCCACCGGGTGCCGGCGATGGGGCGAATCTCCACCAAGCCGTCGGTCAGTCGCACATGGACCTCGGGCGAGGCGCCAACCAACGAGAAGTCGCCGGTCTCTAGGATGAACATGTAGGGGGAGGGATTGACCGTCCGCAGGGCGCGATAGAGATCGAGCGGGGTCTTGGTAAAGGGCTTGGTGAAGCGTTGGGCACCGACGACCTGGATAATATCGCCAGCGCGGATGTATTCCTTGGCGTTTTCGACGCTTTTTTCAAAGCGCGCCCGGGTGAAATTGCCGGGCGGAATCGTGATCTTCGGCAAATCGATGAGCGGGGCAGGGGCCAGCTCGCGCGGCTGTTTGAGGATGGCGTAGAGCTCGGCGATCTCCGCGGCCGCTCGATCATAGGCGGCACCGGCGTCGCCATCGACGTGGGCGTTGACGCACAGGCGGAGCGTCTGCTTTGCGCGGTCGAAGATCAGCAGTGAATCCGACAGCATGAAATACAGCAGCGGCGTGCCGAGTTCATCCTTGGGCGCGACCGGGACCGTCGGTTCGATCCGCATGACGTATTCGTAGCCGACAAAGCCCACCGCGCCGCCGGTGAAAGCGGGCAAACCCGGCAGCTTCACCGGTTGGTAACCCGACATTTCTTCCTCGATGAGCTTCAACGGATCGGCGGGCGTGGGCACGGTGCGCGGGGCTTTCCCGGTTTCGCGAATTTCCGTGGTCTCGGGGCCGCAGGCGAAGACCTTGCGCGGCCGGCAACCGATAAAACTGTAGCGGGACAGGCGTTCGCCGCCCTCAATGGACTCCAACAGGTAGGCCGGGCCGGAGTCGCGGAGTTTGGCGTAGGCGGAGACCGGCGTCTCGAAATCGGCCATGAGGTCGGTGCAGACGGGCACGATGTTGCCTTGGGTGGCGAGCTGCAGGAATTCCTCGCGGGTGGGATGAATCTTCATGCGGTGGTCACTCAACGGTCACGGATTTGGCCAGGTTGCGAGGTTTGTCCACGTCACAACCACGGGCGACCGCAATATAATAACTCAATAATTGCACCGGCACGGTCGCGACGACCGGCAGCACGGCCTCGTGGCAGTTGGGGATCGGGATGATTTCGTCGGCCAGGCCAGCCGGCAGTTCCTGCCCCTCGGTGCAGATGGCGATGCGGCCGTCGCTACTGACATGCGGGTGGGCGTTGGCGGCGGTGACACCGCCGTGTGTGGCCCACCGGGTATGGCCGAGACCGCGGCTGCCCGACAAGGGATGGGCGGCGGCGGCGGTTTCCAAGCCGGACACTCGACCCGTTTGCTTGATGATCTTGAACTCGTCGCGACCGGGGACCGCGACACCAGCGGAATCATAGCCGCGGTATTCCAGCCGCTTGAGTCCCTCGAGTATGAGAGG
>JAPOIC010000108.1 GCA_029979145.1 Opitutaceae bacterium | reverse complement strand
TGCGAGAGCCAGCCGATGGGCACGTCCTTGAAGAAGACGATCCAGCCGAAGAAGTCGTTGATGGCGACGAGCACGGTTTTAATCCCTGTGGCCTCAATCACGCGGTTCAGCGCGCCGAGGTTGGGGTCCATTATGAACTTCCAGATGAAAAGCGTGACGAGGTGCGGCACGATCATGGGCACGACGAGCAGCGCGCGGTAGGCGTATTGCCACTTGTCACTCGTGACGCGGTGGATGAGCACCGCGATCAGGATCGACGGGATCATCTTGAAGAGGTTGAAAATCAGCAGGGCACCGACGGTCACAAAGGAGTTCAGCAGGGTGCCGTCCTGGAAGGCGCGCAGGTAGTTGTCCCAGCTGATGAACTGCTTGGCCTCGCCGCCGGACCAGTCGAAGAAGCTGTGGTAGATCGCGCTGCCGACCGGGAAGTAGAGGAAGGTCAGCACAATCGCGAGCGACGGCACGACAAAGAAATACAACTTCCACTCGCGCAGAAGCTTTTGCCGGGAGAGGGTGTGGGACATTACGGGTAATCAGACGCGTAAGGGCGCGGGGTTGGTCTCCAGTGAGTCGACGCCCCGGGGTATGCCAAGCCGTAAGTGCGGCATGACGGTAAAATCCACTGGAGGTCTTGCGAAAACCCGTCACCCGCTACCTCATGAGTCCCATGGCTTCGATCGCCCCAGATGTTCTCCTTTCCGCCCTGCGCTGGCGCTACGCCGTGAAGCGCTTTGATCCGGCCCGGACGGTGCCCGAGGAAACCTGGGCGGCCTTGGAGGATGCGCTGGTGCTTACGGCCTCGTCGACTGGACTGCAGCCGTGGCGATTTGTCGTCGTCACAAATCCGGCGCTCAAGGAGCAGCTGCGGCCGGCAGCCTATGGGCAGGCGCAGGTTGCGGATTGCTCGCATTTTCTCGTGATGACGGTGCGGCGCAACTTGGGCGAGGATCATGTCGACGCCCATGTCTCGCGCATGAGCGAGGTGCGGGGCATCACGGTGGAATCGCTCGGCAAGTTTCGCGCGATGGTCACGGGGAATCTTGACCGGGCACGGGCCGAGGGTCGGCTAGACATGTGGCAGACGCACCAGATCTACATCGCGCTTGGCAACTTCATGACTGCGGCGGCGCTGCTCGGGGTTGATACCTGCCCGATGGAGGGATTCAATCCGGACAAGGTTGACGAGATCCTTGGTTTGGGCGACACCGGCTTCGGTTCCGTGGTGTGCTGCGCGGCCGGCTATCGGGCTCCAGACGACAAGTATGCGACCATTCCCAAGGTGCGGTTTCCGAAGGAATCGCTGGTCGAGCGACGGTAACTTTTGTGTCACGGGCATCGGTCGATTTTGACAACCCGTTGGCGGCATCCGAATTAATCTGTATGTTCACCCGACGCACTTTTCTGCGGCACGCCGCCATCTCCACGGCCGGTTTGGTCGGCCTGCGCACCTTGGCCAGCCAAGGCCTGTGGGGGGCCGCGCCATCGGCTCGCGCGGGATACGGTCCGTTACTGCCGCATCCGGAGGGCCGCCTGAAGGTTCCGGCGGGGTTTGACTATACGATCTTTTCGCCGACCGGCGAGACGATGGACGACCAGTTGCTGGTGCCCGGCGGTCACGACGGCATGGCGGCATTTCCCGGGCCGGACGGGCTGACCCTGTTGGTGCGCAATCATGAATTGGAGAGCGAATGGATTGATCGGAGTCCTTTCGGCCGGAACCAAGAGCGCCTTCATTTGGTGCCCAAGGATTTGATCTACGATCGCGGTCGCGGCGTGCGGCCGAATCTCGGCGGCACGGCCACCTTGGTGTTCGACACGCGCACGCAGACCCTGCGGCGCCACTTTCTCAGCCTGGCGGGCACCGTGCGCAATTGCGCGGGCGGTCCGACCCCGTGGGGCACATGGATCAGTTGTGAGGAAGTGAATGCATTGCCCGAACCGAATGCCGAGCAGCCGCACGGTTACAATTTCGAGGTGACGCCCTCCGCCGAACCCGGGCTGGTGCGCCCGGTGCCGCTCAAGGCTATGGGCCGCTTCCGGCACGAGGCGGTGGCGGTGGATCCCCAGTCGGGCGCAGTCTACGAAACCGAGGATCTCGCGGATGGTCTGCTGTATCGCTTCCTGCCCGATAAACCCGGCAATCTGGCCGCGGGCGGGCGATTGCAGGCGTTGGGATTGGCGGATGCTGGCATCACCGACACCCGTAACTTGGTTGAATCCCAGTTTCCAATCGGGCGACCGCTCGCCGTGCGGTGGGTGGACCTCGGCAAGCCCGAGAGCCCGCAGGACGATCTGCGCAAGCGAGGTGCGGCGGCAGGGGCCCTGCCGTTTGCCCGGGGCGAAGGCGCGTGGACGGCTGAGGATGGCACGGTGTATTTCGCGATGACCGTTGGCGGACGCAAAGGCCTCGGGCAGATATTCCGTTACTACCCGAGTCCCTACGAAGGCACGGCCCGCGAGGTCGAGACGGCGGCGAGACTGGAATTGTTTGCCGAGCCCAATGACTCCGCCTTGCTGCGCAACTGCGATAATGTCGCCGTGGCGCCGTGGGGCGACCTCTTGATCTGCGAGGATCACGGCGACAATTGCCGGCTGGTGGGCGTCACGCCCAAGGGTGAGTTTTATCTACTCGCCGAAAATCTGGAACCGAAGTGCGAACTGGCGGGAGTTTGTTTTTCGCCGGACGGATCGACCCTGTTTTTCAACGTCCAGCGGCCGGGCTATACCGTGGCGATGACCGGTCCGTGGGGCCGACGCCTGCACGCCTGAGTCAGGCGAAGACCTGGGCCCGCTCGGTCGGCGTCAGCTCGCGCCACTGGCCGGGTGCGAGGTTGGCGTCGCGAAAGCTGCCAATTGCGACGCGCACCAGCCGCAGCGTGGGATGCCCGACGGCGGCGGTCATGCGTCGCACCTGCCGGTTCTTGCCCTCGGTGAGCGTGAGCGAAAGCCAGGTGTCCGGCACGTTCTTGCGGAATCGTATCGGCGGGTCGCGCGGCTCCAGCGCGGGGGCAGGTTCAAGGCGCCGCACCGATGCTGGCTGCGTGCGGTAGCCGACAATCACGACGCCGTGGGCCAGCTGGGCCAAGGCGGTGGCATCGGGAATGCGCTCTACTTGCACCCAATATTCCCGCGGGTGCTGCCGCACCGGATCGAGGAGTTGAGAATTTAACCCGGGCTCGTCGCTGAGCAGGAGTAGTCCCTCCGAGTCAGCGTCCAGCCGTCCGAGCGGATAAACGCCGGATGGCAGATTGAAATCGGCCAGCGTGCGCCACTTCGAGCCGGTCTCGGGCGTGAACTGGGAGAGGTGACCGTAGGGTTTGTGAAGGACGAGCAGCATGGTTTGCAGTCGGCGCGGCGGTGTGCAGGGTGTGGCCTCATGCAGGCGCTCACCTTCACGGCGGTCAACGAAATGAAACTGCAGACGGTGCCGGACCCGGTGCCGGGCGCCGGTGAAGCAAGGGTGCGGGTGCGCGCGGCCGCACTCAATCACCGCGACCTCTGGATCAAGCTCGGGCAATACGCCGGCCTCAAATGGCCGTGCATCCCCGGATCCGACGGCGCCGGGATCGTCGATGCCGTTGGCGAAGGCGTTGATGAGTCGTGGGTGGGCCGCGAGGTCATCATTAATCCGGCCCTGGATTGGGGCGGGAATCCCGCGGCCCAAGGTGGCGAGTTTTCCATTCTCGGTCTGCCGCGGGACGGCACGCTGGCGGAAGCCGTGGTGGTGCCCGTGGGACAGCTGTCCGCGAAACCCGAGCACTTGAGTTGGGCCGAAGCGGCGGCACTGCCGCTTGCGGGTCTGACCGCGTGGCGCGCGGTGATGAGCCGGGCGCGGTTGCATCCGGACGAACGCGTGCTCGTATCAGGCATCGGCGGCGGCGTGGCGCTCTTCGCCCTGCAGATCGCGGCGGCGCATGGCGCCAAAGTGTAGGTCACCTCCAGTTCGAGCGCCAAGATCGCCCGCGCCGTGGAGTGGGGGCGCAGGGCGGATTCGACTACACCGCCAACGACTGGGCCAAAGCAGCCGCGCGGGAAAGCGGCGGCTTTGACGTGATCATTGATGGCGCGGGTGGTGCGGGCGTGGACCAGTTGATCGACGCGGCCGCCCCGGGGCGCGGCTCGTGTCCTATGGGGCGACTCGAGGCAACGTGCCGGAGCTTGCGCTGCGCAAGATCTTCTGGCGACAGCTATCGGTGCTCGGCACGACGATGGGCAACCCGGCGGACTGGTCCGCGTTGCTGGCCTTCGTCGCCAGTCACCGCCTGACGCTCGTCGTCAGCGACACCTTTGCGTTAGCGCAGGCCGATGAAGCCTTCGCCCTCATGGAACGCGGCGGCCAGATGGGGAAGATTGTGCTGACGGTCGGCGAATGAGTGATCTGTTGGGAGCCGTGATCCGCATCGCACCGGCCTATGTGAGTGCAACCACGGGTGAGCCGAAAGTTGTAACATAATACGTTACGTAGTGGCTGCCACATCGAATGCATCGAGAGGAATGGATCCACGGAAGCCGACGAGCGGTTGTAACGTAATACGTTACAAACCGGTGGGCTGATGCGGGCGCCGGCGTGCTGCTGGCCACGCGAGGAATGCCGGCGGGACGCCGGCGCTCCCGGGGTCGGACTTTAGAGTCGCGCGGTCTTGGCTTGGCCGGGCTTTACGGGTTGGCCGGTGTCGGCGCTGGCGAGGGCGGCGAAGCAGAGGGCAAGGCTCGTGAGGTTGTTGGTCGCGCCGATGGACGGCTCGCGGTCTTCCTCGATGCTGCGGAGGAGTTCGCCGAGCGTGCCACGAAAGCCGTCGGGAAACCATTTGCCCTGCAAGGGAATCTTTACGGTGCCGCGCTTGGTGGTCAGCTCGAGTTCGGTGAGATTGCAGACATTCGCGGCGCCGCGGAGCGTGCCCTTGGAGCCGACGCAGCAGAGGTATTCCTGCGGGGCAAAGCTTTGGTAGGCGCTGAAACCGAGCGTCGCGAGGCCGTCGCCGTAATTCACGACGGCGTTGGCCAGCATCGGCGGCTTCATGTCTTGGTTGGGCGCGTAGGCGGTGTTCGCAAACACGCTCCGGGCGGTGCGGCCGGCAAAGACGTTGGCCACGATGTCGAACCAGTGGATGGCGAAATCGCTGAGGATGAGGTGATGTAGTTCCTCGAACTTGCTGCCGCGGCACCACGTGTGGTCCCACGCCAGCGACATGTCGAGGGTCTGGATGTCGCCCAGGAGCCCTTGGCGCACGGCCGCGAGCAGCGCCGAGAATTGCGGCGCCCAGCGACCGTTTTGATTTACGGCGAGTTTCAGGCCGCGGCGCTTCGCCAAGGCGGCGAGGCGTTTGCCTTCGGTGAGATCGGCCACGAATGGCTTCTGACTGAGCACGTGCTTTCCGGCCTTCAGCGCATCCTGTACTTGACCTGGGCGGATGGCGGTGTGGGTCGCGAACTCCACGACCGTGACGTCCTTCCGGGCGAGAAGTTCGCGAGGGTCGGTGTAAACGTCGGCCTTCGGAAAGAACTCATCCCGGCGACTCTCGGCGGCGGCGCGATTGACATCGGCCAGGGCCACGACCTCGACGCCAAACGACTTGGCCGCGGTGAGGTGGTATTGTGAGATGCCGCCGCAGCCGACCAGGGCGAGCTTGTGGCGCTTGGGGTAGCGCGGTCCGCGGGGCAGGTAGTCGAGTTTCGAGGGACGCATGATCAACGCTGCAGTTTTCGTGGAAGCTTGGTCTTTGCGCTGAGGGTGGCGGTGTCGACGATCTGTTGACCGATGCGGGCAAACTTCACGGAGAGCGGGCCGGTGATTTCCTCGCCGGTCTCGAGACAGTGCAGAAAATACTGCACGGGGTTCAATCGCGGCTTTTTGAGGCGATCAACCGGGATGACTTTGCCAGCCGGGTGCTTCCGCGTCTGCAGGCGGATCGTCGGCTCGTAGTCGTAGTTGGCGATGGTGCCGTCGGTGCCCTTGAGCACGAAGCCGCACTTGGGCTGGGGTTGATTCAGCCACGGACTGGTGAAGGTGCCCCAGCGGGTCTGGAACGTGGACAACCAGTCGCCGTAGCGCGCGATGGTGACACTCTGTTCATCGACCCGCACGCCCTTGGCACCACCCGTGACGGCGGTGATCTCGGAGGGCTTTTTGCCGTCGAAGAACCAAGTGCCGAGCGTGGCGCCGTAGCCGAGGTAGTCGATCAACGAGCCGCCGCCGGTGCGGTCGTAGAACCAGCTGGCTTGCTTGGCGGCAAGCGAGGGTTCGGGGGCGGCGAGATTGCCGTGGTCCTGAATGGGACCGCGGTTGCCGTCGTAGAAATGCACTTCCTGCAGCTCGCCGATGACGCCGGCTTGGATCAAGCGGTGGGCGGTGACGTGCGGCGGATACCACGCGAGCGGCCAGTTGATCGCGAGGCGCTTCCGGGCCTTTTTCATGGCGGCGATCATGCGGTCGGCTTGGGGGAGATCCGAGGCGAAGGGTTTTTCCACGAGCACGTGGACACCGAAGGCGGCGATGCGCTCGACCCATTCAGCGTGGGCGCCGCTGGCGGGGCAGGTGATTACGACATCCGGCTTGGTCTGCTCCAGGCACGCGCGCCAGTCGGTGAAGACGCGGTCGGCCGGGATCGCGCAGCGAGAAATCACATCCTGCATCTCGCGCGGGTCATGGTGCGAGATGCCGACGATCTCGGCGTTGCGCTCGCCGTGCGCGCATGCGAGCAAGTGGTCCATGTGCCGGAAATCAAAATTGATGCCGGCGATGCGCCATTTTTTACGAGAAGGCATAAGGGCTCAGGCTTTCCAGGTGGCGG
>JAPOIC010000066.1 GCA_029979145.1 Opitutaceae bacterium | reverse complement strand
GCGGGTTCGAGTCCCGTCCATCCCGCCATTTTAAGCCTCCTTTTGGGGGCTTTTTGGTTTCTAGGCCGCCATCCTCGGGCCTCGAGCCGCATGTGGCTCACGTCAATTCCTAACGTATTATGTTACAAACTCAGATCCGTCCAAACCTCCGACGTTGGGCTGATGCTGAGGGCATGGGACCCCGCAAGGTTGTAACGTGATACGTTACAAACTTGCGAGAGGCAACGCGGGGAAGACAGGACATAACCCTTGCCACCGGGGGCGCAGGGTTAAGCCACCGGGCCGATCAGGCGGGCAAAGACCATTTTACCGCCGGCGGTGGGCAGGACGCTGCTGACCTCCGTGCGCACGCGGGAGCCGATGTGAGCCTGGCCTTGCTCGACCACCACCATGGATCCGTCGCCGAGATAACCGACCGCCTGGCCCGGCTCCTTGCCAGCCTTGGCCAGATCGACCTCGACCATTTCACCGAGCATCAACTCGGGCCGGAGTGACCGCGCGAGATGGTTCAGGTCCAGCCACTGCACGCCGTGAAACTCCGCCATCTTGGCGAGATTAAAGTCGGTGGTCATCAATTTGGCCCGCATCGACTGGGCAAGGAACACCAGCTTGGCATCCACATCTTCGGGCTTGGTCACCTCGCTCTCCGGGGTGCGAATTTCCAAGTGCTTGATGCGACGCAGCTCGTTCAGCACTTCCAAGCCGCGACGGCCGCGGGCTCTTTTCTGGGCATCCGAGGAGTCGGCCACCGCGTGCAACTCCTTCAGCACGAATTGCGGGATCACCACTGCGCCACTGATGAAGCCGGACTCGCAAACCTTGGCGATGCGACCGTCGATCAGGACGCTGGTATCCACCACGATCAACGGCGTATCGACCTCCTGGGGCACAAACCGCACGTAGGGAATCACCAGGTTGAATTCGTCGCGCCCCCGCAGGGCGATGACGGCGCAGAGGTAGGTGCAGACCAGGAAGAGCGCCAGCCGGGCGAGAAAGATGTATTGCTCGTCGGCCCGCTCAAACAACGGCGACGTGCCCAGCAGGTAGGCGATGAACGCGCCCACCGCCAAGCCGAAGGTGACGGCCGAGAGACCGCGCAGAGAAAACCCCTTCAACATGATGTCCACCAACACGACCAACACGCCAATCGAAAGACCGATGAATACCGCCAGCGCGCGATGGTCGTCCCACTCCCGGATCGCATAACACACCAGCCAGCCACCCGCGGCGCACAGGGCGACAAACACCAATCGAATCGCAAGGAGGGTCTTGTTCACGGGTCAGCGCACCAGCAAATAAAGGATGACCGGCCCGGCGATAAAAACCGCCATCAGCAGGTAGATCAGTCCGATTACGCGGCGGGCTTTTGCCTTTTCAGCGGACTCCATGGGCGTATTTACTGCCAGACCACTGCTCCTCATTCCATGACAAAGCAACACTGGCTGGTAAAATCCGAACCCGATGCCTACGCATGGGCCGATCTCGTTAGGGACAAACGCACCGCTTGGACCGGGGTGCGCAACTATCAGGCCAGGATCCACCTTAACGCCATGCGCAAGGGCGACCAAGTGTTCTTCTACGAGAGCGTGACCACCAAGGCGGTGGTGGGTATTGCCGAGGTCACCAAGACGGCTTTCCCCGATACGACCGCTGAGGATCCGGGCTGGGTCGCCGTGGAATTGAAAGCCATCAAACCGCTCGCCACGCCCGTGCCCCTCGCCGCCATCAAAGCAGAACCTGCCCTCGCGAAAATCGCCCTTCTCCGCCAAAGCCGATTGTCAGTGATGCCCCTCACCCCGGCTGAATTCGCCACGATAAACAATTTGGCCCGTTGAGCTGCAGGTAGGCGCTGGACCAGGCAAAGAGCCCCACCTCGGGCGCATCAATCCCCTCGCCGACGAGCACGGCATGCGTTCCCTTCACTTGCTCGGGACTCGACAGTCCCGGCGTTTCGCACTTCCTCTTTAGGCGTGCTGCCGCAATTGACCATTATCGCTCCCGGCCTGCTCGGCGCCTCCGTTGCCCGGGCTGCGCGCGAGCGTGGCTTGGCGGAGCGCATCGTGATCTGGGCCCGCCGCCCGGAAGTGCGGCTGCAGTTGGCGGCTCAAGAGTGGTGCGATGCCGCGCCCGCCACCCTCGCTGAAGCAGTCGCCAGCGCCAGCCTGGTGGTGATCGCCGCCCCGGTCACCTTGATCGCCCCCCTGACAGGCGAGATTGCGCCGCATCTTCCGCCCGAAGCCATCGTCACCGACGTCGGCAGCGTCAAAGGCGACATCAGCCGCCTCGGCCACGCCGCGCTCGCCGGCAAAGCCCGGTTCGTCGGCTCGCACCCCATGGCCGGATCGGAGAAGACCGGTTGGGAGCATGGCAGCGCGGGGCTGTTTGAGCGCCGCACCTGCTTCGTCACGCCTCTGCCTGAGGCTGATGCTGCCGCCGTGGAAACCGTCGTGAAATTCTGGCACGACCTCGGCAGCGAAGTGGTGACCGTGACCCCCGACCAGCACGACGAAATCGTCGCGCACATCAGCCACCTTCCTCAGGTGCTGGCCTCCTCCCTTTGCGCCCTGCTCCACCGCAAAGACCACGCTTGGCGCAATTATGCCGGCGGCGGCCTGCGTGACACGACTCGGATCGCCGGCAGCGACCCCCAACTCTGGCGCACCATTCTCGAGCAAAACCGCGACGAGGTGCTGCGGGCGCTGCGCGAATTCCAAGACGAACTCCAACAATTCCACGCCGCGCTCGCCAATCGCGACTACGTCGAAGTCGCCGCCCGCATTGAGCGCGGCCAAGCCTACCGCCGGGATTTCCGACCGTAACGCTGAGGCGGTGGGGGAACGCTGATTTGCGCCAATGTGCGCTGATCCGGACCAAAACCAGACTTCACCCCAAACCGGCAAGGGGTTCGACCATTAGCGCAGATTGGCGCCCATCAGCGTTCCCCCTTCTTCCGCCTACGCAAAAACAGCTTGGCGCGGCGTGCGGGGTTGGCGACGCTGGCAGGCTCATGCCCCTCGCTGATCCGCTCCTCATCCCGCCGTTCACGCGCCCCTGCATTGGGGCGATGACCTTGCCGGGTTCCAAGAGCATCACGAACCGGGCCTTGATCCTCGGCGCATTGGCCGACGGACCGGTGACCTTGCATGGTGCCCTCTTCAGCCGCGACACGCGCATCATGGTCGCGGCGCTGAAGCAGCTGGGCTTCGAAGTAGCCGTCGACGAGCCGGCCCTGCAAATCACCATCCACGGCCGCGGGGGCGAGATCCCCAACGCCACAGCCGACATCGATGTGGGCAACGCCGGCACCGCCGCGCGATTCCTGACGGCCTTGGTTTGCCTGCGCAACGGCGGCACCTATCGATTCGACGGCGATGAGGCCATGCGCGCACGGCCGATTGGCGGATTGCTCGACGCCCTCACCGGCCAAGGCGCCAGCGCGAGCGCCCGGAGTTTTCCTTTCACGCTGCATACCGCCGGCCTTCCCGGCGGCCGCGTGACGATTGACGCTTCGGCCAGCTCCCAGCTGATCTCGGCGCTGTTGCTCGTGGCGCCCAAGGCCCGAACTCCGCTGCAGGTTGAACTCGCCGGCGAAACCGTCTCCAAGCCCTTCATCACCATCACCGAGCGCATGGTCCGGCAATTCGCCGCCAATCCCCGCGACTACGCGGTGGAGGGCGACGCCACCGCTGCCAGTTATTTCGCCGCCCTGCCCGTCGTTACCGGCGGTAACGTCGCGGTGGGCGGACTCAATCTCGGCCCCGAGGCGCTGCAGGGTGACGGCGATTTCTGCCGCCTGCTTGCCCGCCAAGGACTCATCCACCTTGACGGCACCACGGTCTGCGCCGCGAGCGTCCGCACGGGTTTCACCGCCGACTTCAACGCCATCTCCGATACCTTCCTCACGCTGGCGGCTCTCGCGCCGCTGTTGGCAGGCCCTACGATCATCACTGGCATCGCCCATACTCGGCACCAAGAGACCGACCGCGTGGCCGGCATGGCGCGCGAGCTCATCAAGCTCGGCCAGCATGTGATCGAATCGGAGGACGCCTTGGAGATCCATCCGCGGCCGCTGCGCCCGGGGCAGGAAATCGAGACCTACCATGACCACCGGTTCGCGATGAGTTTTGGCATCCTCGGCTGCCACGACCTGCACGGCGATGGTCGCCCGTGGCTGGCGCTCAAAGACCCGGCTTGCTGCGCCAAGACCTTTCCGCATTTCTTCGACGTGCTCGAATCCCTCCGCCAAGCCTCCCTGCGCGCGTGATGCCCGACCCGAATTTCACCCTCATCGCCATTGATGGCGGCGCCGCGTCGGGCAAATCGTCGTCGTCACGCATCCTGGCTGATCGCTTCAATCTCCTGCACGTCGACACGGGGTCTTTTTACCGCCACCTCACGGCCGAGCTGCTCGCCCGCCAAGTGCCGGCCAATGACCTGGGCGCGCTGGAAAAGGCCCTGCCCGCATTGAAGTTTTCCACCGCCCTGAACGGCCGCTCCGCCCAGATGCTCGTCGACGGTCGACCGGCTGGGGATGAAATCCGCGGCGCGGAAGTGAACGCTCACGTTTCGCACTACGCCGCAATTCCGGTGGTCCGCCAAACTCTGCTGGCCTACCAACGCGGCCAGGTCGCGGTGGCCAAGGCCCATGGGTTTCGCGGCTTGGTGATGGAGGGTCGTGACATTGGTTCGGTCATTTTCCCCAACGCCGACTTTCGCTTCTTCCTGCACGCCGATCCCGCCGAACGGGCCAAGCGACGTGCCGCCGAAGGACGACAGGATTCCGTCGCGGAGCGCGACCGCCTCGACTCGTCGCGCAAGACCTCGCCCCTGACCTGCCCGCCCGGCGCGATCGACATCGACAGCACGCACCTCAACCTCGACCAGGTGGTCGACCAGATGGCCGCCACCATCGCCACCAAACTCCCGCCCGCATGAGCCAACGCTTCGGTCAGGTCGAAATGCAGCCGGTCTACGGCATCTCGCACTACCTCGCTACGGTGGTCTACGGGATGTTCTTCCGCGGCGACATCGTCGGTCTCGACCACCTGCCCGCCAGCGGCTCGTTTCTTATCGCCGCCAACCACGCAAGTTTCCTCGATCCGCCGTTCATCGGCTGTCAGGTGTCGCGTCAGATTGCCTACTTCGCCCGCAAGACCCTGTGGAAAGGTGGCTTCTCCTCGTGGTGGCTCGACTCGGTCGGCACCATTCCCGTCGATCGTGATGGCGGTCAGGACGTGAGTGCGATCAAGCGCGTGCTCAAGGCCCTCAAGGAAGACCGCGCGTTGATTCTTTTCCCCGAAGGCACGCGCTCCGCCAACGGTTGCCTGCAGGAACCAAAGGCCGGCGTCGGCCTTATCGCCTGTCGCGCGCAGGTGCCGGTCGTGCCCGCCCGAATCTTCGGTTCGTTCGAGGCCTTCGGCAAAGGTCAGCCCCTGCGGCTCGGCACGCCGGTAACCGTGGTCTTTGACCGACCGATTTTGCCCGCCGAGTATGACGATCCCGCCGCCGGCAAGGAGCGCTACCAAGTCGCGAGCGAGCGAATCTTCGCGCACATCGCGGCCATCGCGGCGCCAGTGCCACCGGTGATCTGACCATCCGTC
This sequence comes from Opitutaceae bacterium, assembly GCA_029979145.1. Lineage (GTDB taxonomy): Bacteria > Verrucomicrobiota > Verrucomicrobiia > Opitutales > Opitutaceae > Cephaloticoccus. The sequence goes on along the minus strand of JAPOIC010000066.1, from coordinate 3,877 downwards.
AGCTCGCAGTGCCATTTCCGATACGCGATAAAATCCGCGGTCGAAAATCTTTTTTGTAACTTCGGGAGACCTGCGGGGTTTTGGTGCATGACCTTGGCACAACACGAGGGCAATTCACTGCAACCGAAATCCCAACGCCGCCCTGCGGCCTCCCTCCATGACTAAGAAATCCCTCCTCTCCGGCACCGTCCTGTCGTGCCTGTTGTTCACCGGTCTCGGCGTCGCTTCCGTCGCCGCCAAGCCTTCCGCCCCCGACCTCTCGCGTCCCGTCTCCTTCGTTGCTCCCGAAGATGTGCCGAGCCGCTTCGCCAACACCACCGTCCGCGTCAGCATGACGCTCGACGAGAACGGCCGCCCCAGCAACATCCGCGTGCTCGCGCCCGGCAGTGGCTACCTAGAGCGCTCCGTCGTTGCAGCGGTCGCCCAATGGCGCTTCACGCCGATGGTGAAAAACGGGGTGCCCGTGACGCAGGACGTCATCCTCCCGCTCACGCTCAAGGCCGCGGCCTTGTAAGCTCCGATTCAGGCGGCTCCGCTCCGGCGGAGCCGCTTTTGCGTCGACGCCTCAAACCAAGCCACAAGCGCGCCGCGTGCGTTGCAGCACCGTCGCAGCAGTGGCGCGCGCGCGCTCAGCGCCTTTGGCCAGCACGGCGTCGACATAGCCCGGATCCGCAGCGAGCACGGCGCGCTTGGCGCGGAACTCGGCAAAGAATTCCCAATAGTGCGCGAAGAGCGCTTTCTTGAGATCGCCATATCCGAGGCCGCCTGCGCGCAGTCTATTCTCGAAATCCGCGGCGACATCCGCCGGCGCCAGCAACTTGAGCAACTGGATCGCGATGTTGCGGTCCGCATCGGGCTTCGGCTCGTCCGGTGTGCGGCTGTCCATGACAATCGACATGATGCGCTTTCGCACCGCCTTCTCGTCACCGAACAACTCGACCACGTTGCCGTAGCTCTTGCTCATCTTCTGGCCGTCAAGGCCGGGGACCGTGGCGACACCCTCGCGAATCTCCTCCTCCGGCACGACCAGCGTCTCGCCGTAGGTCTGGTTGAACTTGATGGCGATGTCGCGCGTCATCTCGACGTGCTGCTTCTGGTCCTTGCCGACGGGCACCCGGTTCGAATCGAAAAGCAGGATGTCCGCCGCCATCAGTACGGGATAGGCAAAGAGGCCAAAGTTGGGCGAAATACCCTTCGCGACCTTGTCCTTGTAGCTGTGGGCGCGCTCCAGCAAACCCATCGGCGCCAAAGTGCCGAGGATCCAGCTGAGTTCGCACACTTCCGGCACGTCGCTCTGCTTCCAGAACACGCTGGTCTCGGGGTCGAGTCCGCAGGCCAGCCAGTCCAACGCGACTTCCCGGGTGTTTTTTCGCCGCTCGCCCGCGTCCGTCAGCGAGGTCATCGAGTGGTAATCAGCGATGAAATAGTAGCAGTCGCCCCGCTTCTGCGCCTGGATTGCAGGCTGCATGGCGCCGAAGTAGTTGCCAATATGCAAGGTGCCGGAAGGCTGAATGCCGGTGAGGGTGCGCATGTTCGAAAGGGCACTATCGCGGAAGCCGCGCACGCTCGTCAATCCCGACGGACCAGGCGCTGAATCGTCGGCCGGCTGCGGGCAATCGCGCCGTCGTCCAGCCGGCCACCAAATGGGGTCAAGGGCATCACCAAGGCACGGCGGCCCAGCAACGTGCCGGGCATCAGCACGGCATTGCACCCGGCCTCCGCCGCGTCGCCAAAAATCGCTCCGAATTTATTAAGTCCCGTCCCCACGCGGCCCTCCCCGGTGTCGACTTCAATTTCGGCCTGATCCAGCCGCAAATTCGAGCAGACGACCCCGGCGCCGAGATGTGCGCCGTTGCCCAAAATCGAGTCGCCCACATAGCTGAAGTGCGGCACCTGCACGCGGTCCATCAGCAGGGCATTCTTGAACTCACAGGCGTTGCCAAGGACGCAGTCCGCGCCGACGATGACGTTGCCGCGCAGGTAGGCGCCGGGGCGGATTTCCGTGCGGGGGCCGATCCACAAGGGCCCGATCAAGGTCGCGTGCGGCGGGAGTTTCACCGTCGGATCGAGATGGACAAATCCTTCCACGTGCACGCCCGGCGGCCGTGGCGGCAATGGCGCATCGAAGCGGTGCGCCGCCAACGCCGGGCCGATGCGCTTCAACCACGCCCACGGCGGCAGCTCAGCGGGAAAATGCGCCGCGAACGGGGCGAGCGATTCCGGCAGGGCGAAGAAGTCGGCGGCTTGCATGGTCGCCGAGTAAACCGGGAACCGCCGCCGGGGCGAGGCGAGAAATGGCAACGCCCGTCAGCGTTGCCTTTCTTCACTCCGGAGCACTTGGAACGCTCATTTGCGCTGATCTGCGCTGATGTAGGGCGGGGATTCCATACCCTGCCGCGAAGCAGGTGCGAGCTGAAGGCGGGGTTTGGAAACCCCGCCCTACAACAGGGGTTAACTACCGGCCTCCTCCTGCTCGGATCTGCACTAATCTTCGCTGATTTTCTAGCGCGGGGCACTTCCCCAGCAGGCGGAGATATCCTGGTTTCCTGGCTTCTGAACTTCCACCATCCGCCACGCCGGGTTGGCACCGGTGGAGTGCGTTGACCACAACGCGCCGAGGGACCGGCGCGTCCACCTAAAGGCGGCTCAGCGCAGCTCCGCCAGCTTGACCGGCCGTTTCTCGGCGATGGAGCGATCCGCCGCAAAGATGACCTCATGCGTCGCCACCGCCTCGCGCAGGCCGCTCAACGGCATGTCTTGCCCTTCCGCGCTGGCCGAAAAAAACGCGTTGAACTGCGCGCGGTAGGGATGGTCCGCCACGTCGCCGGAGTCGATCGGCTTCATGTCCGACTGCGTCCAGGCCTTGCGGTCGTAGCCGGGCGTGTTGATCGCAAACTTCTGGTCCAGGATGGAGCCGTTGCCGCCGACGAGGTGGGTGTGAAAATAGTAAGGCTGCAGGCAGTCGATCACCGAAGCGCACTTCCCCACCCGACCGTCCGCAAATTTCAACAGGGTCACGCTGGTCGTGGGATACTCGTATTTTTGGAAATCCGGATGATCCGACTGCGTGGCGTAGGCGGTGACTTCCTCCACCGGTCCCGGCATGCACAGCAGCAGGGCGTCCAGCGCATGACCACCCGCGGAGAGCAAACTGGAGCCGCCGCCACGCTTGGTGATGTTCCAGCGATACTGGCCATACCACGGTCCAGAGCCATGATAGTAGTCCACTTCGCCGTAGTGCACCCGGCCGATGCGATTTTCATCCAGCATGGCCTTGATGCCGAGAAACTGGCTGGACCAGCGGCATTCGAAACAGATGCAGAACCTTACTCCGGCCGCGCGCACGGCCGCCTCGACGCGGCGCAGGTCGGGCAGACTCAGCACCATTGGCTTTTCCAAGATGATGTGCTTGCCCGCCTCGGCCGCGGCGACGGCCAGAACCGCGTGATTCCACGGATACCCCGCGATCGACACCACGTCGATTGCCGGGTCGGCCAGCAGCGCCGCCACATCACGCACCACTTTGATCGGCGTGCCGTGACGGGCGGAAAGCTCGGCGGGGTCCAACGGACGCGACGAACAAACGGTCGTCACCCTCCCGCCGGTGCCTTGATTGATTGCGTCGATATGGGCCGTCGCGGCCCAACCATAGCCGATGATGCCGACAGTGCAGGGGTTCATGCCGAAGGCTAGGAGAACCGTCCCCGCCAGCCTGTGCAACCCCGCAAAACGTTCGCGCTCGCGCCCGTTTGGATCCCGATGGCACGGCCTTTTGGCTCGCCTCTCCGAGTCGTGGCTGATTGGCGAGACGGACTTTGTCATCCGCCTCCCCGATTTCCCCCACCAGCCTTACGCTAGCTGACGTGACCTTGAATTT
>JAPOIC010000065.1 GCA_029979145.1 Opitutaceae bacterium | reverse complement strand
TCGGGAACTTTGTGATCAGCGGGAACTACCTCGTCGGTTTCATCATCTTCGGTATTCTCATGATCATCAATTTCATTGTTGTCACAAAGGGTGACGCGGCTCTCGGCGTCGTTCCAGAAGTATTGCAGGACGACGTTGTTAATGGAGCCGGAAACGACGTTCAGGTTGCTCGAGCCGTTGGACGGGTCGAGGGCCGGGGTGCCGAAGTCCACGGTCTGGCGGAGGGCGGCCGGACCTTGGTTTTGGATGAGGTTGCCCTGCACGTCGCGGGTCTCGAAGGACGCGCCCGCCTTGTTGTAGCCGACGAGGAAGTGCAAGTTGTCGGTCAGTTTCTGGCTGACTTGCGCGCGGAAGTTGGTCGAACGGCTGTCGACATAGGTGTCGGGACCGCTCCAGCGGAAGCTGCGCGGGTTGGTGCCGGGCAAGGTGTAGAAATCAACATGCTCGTTCTGGTCGTTGTTCACACCGACGTTAGCCATGGCGCGAACCCGCTGGAAGCCCACGCCGCTCTGGTCCTGCTGGCCGGCCTCGAAATCCACCGTGACCTCGGTAGTCTTGGTGGGGTTGAACTTGAAAGCGGGCGAGATGAACGTGTGGTTCTCTTGGTAGTAATCCGTGTAAGCCTCGGTGGTTTGCGCGGCGGCCGTCACGCGGTAGCCGGTGTTCCACTTTTCCGTCAGCGGGGCGGTGGTGTCGACGGTGCCGCGCAGGAAACCGTAGGAGCCGAAGGTGGCCGCGACCTCGGTCATGGGCTTGTCCAGCGGTGCCTTCGGGATGTAGTTCACGATGCCACCGAAGGAGCCGATGCCATACAGCAGCGCCGTGGGGCCGAAGGCCACTTCGATGCGGCTGATGTTGATCGAGTCCACCGAATTTTGGCGGCGGAAACCGTCGCGCAGCACGGCGTCGGTGACGTAGCCGCGGATTTTGTAGGAGGTCTGGCTCTTGTTGGCCGTGGCGCCCTCGGGGTTGTTGACGCCGCCGGGGCCCTGGTAGGCGCCGCCGGGCGTGCCTTGGTCATTCTGCGACTGCAGTTGAATTCCGGCGGTGTAGGCGAGGCTCTGGCGAATGTCGGTCGCACCCGTGTCGCGAAGGAATTCCTCCGTGATCACCGAGATGGGCATCGGAAGGTCTTTGATGGGCGTGTTCAGACGGGTGCCGGACGTGGCATTCGTCACTTTGTAGCCCTTGTCGCGGTCGGTCTCTACCTTGAAGGGGCTGAGCACAACGACGTCGTCATTGGCTTGGGTGGACGCGGACTCATCATCGGCGGAATCTTGCGCCTGAGCGACCGGGAGGGCCGCCAGCAGAGCGATGGTCCAGAGCCGACGCGTATGCGAGACAAACGGATTAACGGATTTCATGGGGTTAGGGGGTAGAGCTGAATGTTGCCGGGATGAGTCCCGGGTCGATTGAGACCGACGATAAATGCCCCTCCACCGGCCCATTAAAACGAGCCGTTACTGACACCGTTCAGTGGCGCCGGGCGCCGACTCAGAGTAACTGTTGCCGGCGTTGCCCGGGGCCCGGGGCGGTAGGGCCGGCGAACCACTTGCCCGCCAACATGTGCAGCCGGCCGCGGTCATCGATGTTGAACTCGGCGCGCTCGAGGCGGGCGACCAGGTGTTCGATCGCGATGGCTCCCAGCCGCCGGTTGTCCTGGAAAATTCCGGCCACCTTTCCCAATGACTGCTCCTCCAGCGAGAGGCTGACCATGCCCACCTCCGGCGGCAGGGGGTATTGGCCGTGGGGATTCAGTTCGCTCATGATGACCACGTCCGGTTTCTCCCGTTCATACCAAGCCGGCATGGCCGGGATGATGTCATCCGTGCTTGGCGGCAGCAACGGTTGCACCCGCTGGCTGCGGGGCATGTCCGCCTGAGCCAGGAGGCAACCCGATATCCAGCGGCGGTCGAGTCGTTCGTTCAGCTGTTGGCTGACGACGAAGCCGATGCGCTGGTAGCCCAAGGCCTGGCATTCGCGCACCGCGAGCAGGGCGGATTGGAAATGATCATTGGAGACCCGCTCGATGGGCGGATCTCCGACGCTCATGTCGATGCCCACCACCGCAAAATTGGAGAAGTTCAGCTCGATGATGTGTTCACCGAGGGGCAGGGGCGCAATGAGCATGCCGAGGATCCCGCGAGCCTGCAGCATTTGCACGTAGCGCTTGGGCGTCATACCGTGCGATCGGAGCGCGAATTCTTCCAGCCGATAGCCCAGCTCGGCCGCGCGCGCGGTCGCGCCGTCGTGCAGTTCGATGAACATGCGATAGTCGCGCCAGGGCGCCACCTCGGGGTCGGTGGTCACGTAGGCCAGCACGAGGTGCCGCTGCTTGGTGCGACGGTCGTGCAGCGAGGTCATCAGGGCCGAGATTAGGGGGTTCGTCTTGTAGCCCAATTTCTCGGCCGCGGCAAAGATGCGCGTGCGCGTGGCTGGAGGAATGCTCCGGTCGTTGCGCAGAGCGAGTGAGACGGTGGATCGGGCCACGCCGGCGGCCACGGCCACATCCTGCATTGTCGGGGCGGGGTTACCCATCGGGGACGGACGACAGATTGAGACCCGGCGGGCCGGAGCGCAAGGCGGCAGCTGAACGGTGTCAGTAATCAGGGCGTCGTCACGGGCCGCCGGCGATAGTTGCCTGCGGAAATCCCTCTTCGTTAGGAGCCCCGCTGAATGCCCCCCTTGCCTCAATTTTCCCTCCCGGCGGTCGCCCCGGCAGGCCGCTTTTGCGACCTCGAAGGCGTGCGGTGCTATTGCATCGACCACGCGGAACGGCTTCCGCCCTTCTTGATCAATCTGGTCAGCGCCTCCGACCTTTGGATGTTTGTGGCCAGCAATGGCGCCCTCTCCGCGGGCCGGGTTGACGCTAACCATGCGCTGTTCCCCTACCAGACCGTTGACCGGATCTACGATTCGGCCGGGGTTGTCGGCCCCGTTACCGCCCTGGCGGTGGACGCCCCGGACGGCGAGGTCCGGTGGGAGCCTTTTGCACCCCACACGTCGCGGCTGCACCGGGTGACGCGGCGGCTCTACAAGAGCGTGGCGGGCGACCGGCTTTGGCTAGAGGAGGAGCATGTCGGGCTTCGCCTGACCTTTCGCTACGGCTGGTCCACCGCCGATTCGCACGGGTTCATCCGCCGGTGTGCCCTGCTCAACCACGGCTCGGACCCGATTACGGTGCGGGTGGCGGACGGTTTGCGCAACCTGCTGCCCGCCGGAATTCCCCAGCGCCTCCAGAATAGCAGCAGCAACCTGGCCGACGCCTACAAGGTGGCCGAGCTTTGGCCGGATTCGCGCCTGGCGGTCTTTGCCCTCTCGACCACGGTCGTCGACCAACCCACGCCGATCGAGGCGCTGCGGGCCAGCGTGGTTACGTCGGGCGGCTTGCCGCAGGCCCGCGTGTATCTTGAGGACCGGGCCTGGGAAAGCCTGGTCCGGGGGGAGGAGCCGGTCCCGGCGGCGCGCGTTCGTGGTCTGCGCGGCGGCTATTTTCTGGTGCAGCCGGTCACCTTGGCGGCGGGCGGGACGGAGCGCTGGACCTTCGTGGCGGACATCGGCGCGAGCCAAGCCGAGCTGGTGGCGCGCGCGCATCGCGATGCCACCACCGATCTCGACTTGGCGCTGGCCGACGCCAGTCGGGAGGCCACGGCGAGACTCAATCGCTTGGTGGCAATGGCGGACGGCGTGCAGACGTGTGGCGACGAAGTCATTTCCGCCCACCATTTCGCCAACACGTTGTTCAACGTTCTGCGGGGCGGAACCTTCCTCGACGGCTACGCGGTGCCCGCCGAGGACTTTGCGGCCCATGTCGGCCGTCACAATCGGGCGGCGCTGGTCCGCCACGCGGCCCGCCTGCGGGGCCTGCCGGCCATGATCGATCGCGCCGACCTGGTGGCTTGGGCGGAAGCAACCGGCGACGCCACGTTGGTCCGGCTGGCGCGTGAGTATCTCCCCCTGATGTTCAGCCGGCGACACGGCGATCCCAGCCGGCCGTGGAACCGATTCAGCATCCGCCTGCAGGATGCCGCCGGGCGGCGCATGCTCGCCTACGAGGGCAACTGGCGGGACATCTTCCAGAACTGGGAGGCGTTGGCCCTGGCCTACCCGCATTTTCTCGACGCCATGGTGGCCAAGTTCCTCAGCGCGTCCACAGCGGATGGCTACAACCCCTATCGCATCTCGCAGGCAGGCGTCGACTGGGAGGTGCCCGAACCCGAGGATCCATGGGCTTCGATTGGATATTGGGGTGACCATCAGGTCGTCTATCTCCTCAAACTGCTGGAGTGGTCCGCCCGCTTTTCCCCCGATGCCCTGCCCCTGGCGCTGCGGCAAGTCCGCTACGCCTACGCGGATGTGCCCTACCGGATCGCCGACTACGCTGCGATGCGGCACAACCCCCGCGCGACGATCACCTTTGATGCGCCCAAGCATCGGGATATCATGGCTCGGGTCGGCCAGTCGGGGGCGGATGCGCGTTTGATCGGGGCGCCTGATGGCACCGTGCGTTTGGTCAACCTGACCGAAAAGCTGCTCGTGGTCGCCTTGGTCCGCCTCACTAATTTTATCCCGGGCGGCGGGATCTGGATGAACACGCAGCGGCCGGAGTGGAATGACGCCAACAATGCCTTGGTGGGCTACGGGGTGTCAGTGGTCACCTTGGCTTACCTGCGTCGCTTTCTGGTCCACTTCCGCACGGTCTTCCTGCCGGCGCTGGGCGCGGAGCCGGTGGCCCTATCCGAACCGGTGGCGCAGCTCGCCCGGCAGGTCCGCACCATCCTCGATCGTCACGGGGCGGTGCTCACTGGCGAATCCTGCGACCCCCGGCTGTGCCGTGGGTTGGTGGACGCGCTGGCCGCGGCGGGGAGCAGCTACCGGGAGAGGCTATACGCACACGGTTTGGGTGCCGCGGTGAACCTTGGCGTCGATGAGTTGCAGGCGCTGATGTTCATGGCGCAGGAATTCGTCGACCACAGCCTCCGGCTCAACCTGCGGCCCGACGGTCTGGCGCATGCATACAACTTGCTGGAGTTTGCCGAGCATCCGGCCGGCTTGGTGGTGCATCACCTGCCCCTGATGCTGGAGGGACAGGTGGCGATGCTCAGCTCCGGGCTCCTTTCGCCGGCGCAGGCCGTGAAGCTTTTGGAGGCGTTGCGCGCCAGTGCCCTGTTCCGACCCGACCAAAACAGTTATCTTCTTTATCCCGACCGCGACCTGCCGGAATTCATCGCGCGGAACCGAATCCCAAGCACCGGGTGGGCGTCGTGTCCGCTGTTTGCCGCGATGTTGGCCGCGGCGGACGATCGCCTGGTGCTCCGGGACCAGGCGGGGAACCTCCGTTTCAATGCCGACCTGGTAAGTCGCGAGGCCTTGGAGCAACGGCTGGAACTGTGCGCGGCCGATCCCGTCTGGCGCGAGCAGGTCGCCGCGCAGGCTGACCAAGTCCGCGCGGTCTATGAAACCGTGTTCATGCACCGTGCATTCACCGGCCGCAGCGGCTCAATGTTTGGCTTCGAGGGCTTGGGCTGCATCTATTGGCATATGGTGGCGAAGCTGCTGCTCGCCGTGCAGGAGAATTTTTTCGCGGCCCGGCAGGCCGGGGCGCCCGAGGCCTCCCGGCTGGCTGTGCTATATCATGACGTGCGCGGTGGATTGGGTTTCAACAAGACCCCGGCGGAATACGGTGCTTTCCCCACGGATCCGTATTCGCACACGCCGGGACACTCCGGCGCCCAGCAGCCGGGCATGACGGGGCAGGTGAAGGAAGAAATCCTGACCCGGTGGGGTGAGCTTGGCGTTACGGTGAAAGGTGGGCGAATTTCGTTTCAACCTGCCTTGCTGCGGGCCGATGAGTTTGGCCGACGCCCGGTGCGCATGCAGGTGATACGACCAGGCGGCCGATCGGAGGAGCTGACGGTCCCGGCCGAAGCGCTCGCTTTCACGCTTGCCGGCACGCCGGTGATCTATCGCCGCAATGGCAAAGGCGCGCGACTTCGCATCGCGTGGGCGGATGGACGGGCGGATGACCTGCCGGGTTGCCGGCTCGACGAAGCGGCAAGTGCCGCCCTCCTGGCGCGCGACGGCACCCTCGGTCAGATCGAGGTTGAGCTGGGCCCCGGCTACCGGCCGCTGCCGTAGGAGGGCCCCGCCCCTCCCGCCTCGCGTTGGCGGGCGGTGGGTTGTGGGATCGGCCCTCCTTCGTCCCGCATGGGGACTACGGCGGGCAATTTTTCCGGCCCTTTGGGCGGAAAAATTGGTGGAGGTGGCGGGAGTTGAACCCGCGTCTTTCTGGCCTTCACGCGCTGCCGCTACCGTTATAGTGCCATATTAATCTCGCCTGAGTTATGCGTGAACACGCGCTTAAGCCCGGGCCAACTCCCAGATGAAGATACGGCATGCGTTCCGCGAGTCGCACCACATGCTATGCCTGCTGTCGACGTCGGTTTCAGCTAGCAGGTGTCGCTGGACCAACGTGGCGCTTAATTAAGCAGCCAGGGGCATTTCTTCGTAGTTGCCATTTGATTTTTTGAAACGGGGATTAACGAGAGGCATTTCACTCTCGAACGGCAGCAACGCGCTCCAATCAGAAATCGAATCCGGAACACCCCCAAAAGTGGTTGTCAGGATGATTGGTCGCGAACCAATCAAGGAACAGGTCAGGCAAGGTGAGGCAGGTCGGTCACTGATGCAAGCGCGGGAATCCTCCGAGACTCTTAGCGCGCGGAGACCGCACTGGGCAGCCGCACCGGTTTGAAGTGCCACTGCGGCACGTGGGTGTGGTCGGGGGCGTCGGGGGCGTCGGCGAAGTTCTTGCGGCCGACGACTTGGTCGGGGCTGACGATGGGCCAATCGCCATCGTAATAGTGGTGCGGCCCGAAGTGGTTGAAGGTGCTGGGCACGAGGCGGACGCGGAGCCGGCGTGCGCCCGCGGCGAGGGGCGCGGCGAGTGACATGGTCCAGTCCGGTCCCCAGATCCATTGGGGTGCGCCATCGTCGAGCGTGACCTCGAGGGCATCGCCTTGGGTGTCGGGGAAAGCAACGGTGGGTGCGGGGGCGGTGAGCGTAAAGGTGGAGTCTGCGGTGATCGGGCTGTGCGCAAACGGCAGGCCGGCGGCGGCGAGTTCCGTCGCGGGGTCGATGACGTGGGTGGTGGCGACGAAGGGACCGTCGGTGCGCAGCGTGCCGTTGGGGCCCGCGGCGTAGGGCGTGGCGCTGGTGAGGGTGAACGGGCCTTTGAGCCAGACAAAAGGCACTCCGGGCACTTCACGCACGGTCCCGAATTGCAATGTGTGCTCGCCGGTGGTCAGCGCCGGCAGCGTGGCGAAGGTGCCGTCGTAGCCGGGCATGGCGGCGAGCGGTGAGCCGTCCCAAGTAGCGGCGGTCAAGTAATCGGCAAAATTCAGCGTCAGCCCTGCCGCCAGTTCTGCGGTGGGGAGCACGGCGCGAAACGTGCGCTCGGCGGTGCGTTCAACGGCAAGGAGCCAGGCATTGTCGGGCGCCGACGGCAGCGTCCAGGCGAGCGGGATCGAATGGTGGACCCGCAGGTCCCCCTGCGCGTTTTCCCGGGCAGGGAGACCTGCCTGGCCACCCGCAGCGATCAGCTGATTGACCGTGTTCGATTCTCTTTCAATCCAATCGCTGCGCAGGAGTGCGGCGGAATCGACGATGAGGTTCGAGTATTCCGCCTCGCCAAGCCGCACGCGTCCGTCCGGCAGGCGCGTGCCGTCGGACTCGAGGGTGCGCTCGTCGGTCACGTCCCACGTAATGCCGGCGGCGGTGAGCTTTTCCAGTGACGCGAGGAAGGCCGTGTTGGCGCGCGATGCGAGCGTGTCAGGGGCCGTCGACGCGTTGTGCATGTTGGTCTGCATCAGTTCCCACGGTTCGTAGACGGACATGAGACCGCGGTAAGGGGCGACGACGAGCGTGTCGGCGACCGGCGCGGGCTGCGTGGTCAGGGTGCGCGACACGCGGTCGAGCACGGCGGGGAAAGTTTCGCGCCAGCTCAGGTGAAGCGGCTCCGACGGCGGCCAGTCGGTGATGGCCGGCGTATCGAGCCGGTATTGGCTGAGGTGAAAGACGAAATCGGTGATGCCGTTGCGGCCGAGCCAGAGCAGGTAGCGCTCGAGGTCCTCGGGCGATGCGCCCCAGCCCGAGCCGCCAAAACACTCGACCATGGCGCGCCCGGCGCCGAATTGCCGCGCGCATGCGCCGGCTTGGCGCGGGAAGAAATCGAGCGACGGGAAACGCTCCAGCGCGTCGATGCCCGGCATCGACAGGTGGCGGAAGATGCGGTGGCACGAGCCGACCATCGGCAATTGGAAGAGCGGGTGTTCCTCGCCCTTCACGTGGCCGATGAACTGCTTGCCGTGCTTTTCGCACCACGCCTGATACGGCGCGAAGAAGCCGTCGATCAGGGTGTCGGTGACGTTCTCCCAAAACGCGATGCGCGCCTCGGCTGCGCCTTCGCCGGACGCAAAGAGCAGGGGCAGCTTTCCCATCCAGTGATCGCCCCAGATCGCCTGCAGGCGCGCAGGCATCACGGGTGACCACGGCACGCCGGCGGTTTCCGGAAATGGATCCTTGATCATGCCCGACTCCGGTTCGTCGAAGAAAACGGCCTCAATGTAGTCGAAGCAGTCCTGAGGCAGGCCCGTGCGGTAGCGCTCGTGAATCAATTCGAGGAAGTGACCAAGCACAGCGGGATTGAGTGAGTCGACGTAGTTGGTTTTGCGCGGCGTGAGATACCAAGCCTGCGCGCCGGCGGTGCCGGCGGGGACGATCCGATTGGCGGCATCGGCGTGGAAAACGCAGATCGCTTCCGGACTCGGTGTGCGACTCAGGTCGAGGCGCACGGACGCCGCGTCGGGATGGGCGGCGAGCACCTTGCCGTCGCCGGTGCCGCTGGGCCAGCCGTTCTCATCGTAGAGCCAGAAGCGCAGACCGAGCTCGCGCGCGTGCCGGATCGTGTCGGTCACGTGATCGAGATACTCGTCGCTCAGGTAGGGCGGGATGCCGCAGTAGTAGCGCGGGTGAAACACCACGCCGTGCAGTCCGGCGGCCTTGAAGTCCGCGAGCTGCTGTCGCAGCCGGTCGCGTTGAAGTGGTCCGTTGATGGACCAGAACGTGTAGTAGCGGGGCTCGGGGGCGGAGGACATACGGGAAATTCAGCGATTGCCTTGGTGGAAACCCATCTTGCGGCCATGCGTCGGCACGTCGGGCGTGGTCAGCCGGCGGAGCGCCTCGATGATGGCGCGGAGGTGGTCGTCGTGCTCAATCACGCGCGCATCGAGTGCTGCCAGCTTGCTGGCGAGCGCCTTGTGGTTGGTCACCATTTGACGGAGCTGGATGAAGGCGCGCACCACGTGAATCCCCATCTCGACCGCAGCATCGCTATTCAGGACGTTGGCGGCTTGGATGGCGCCATGCTCGGTAAAGGCTCGGGGCAGGGCGGAAGAAAATTTCAGGGTTTTGAGGTGGTCGCATTTTGCGACCACCTCGTCTTTTTCTTCCGCGGTGAGT